>JBEIFD010000791.1:0-1501 GCA_040382535.1 Merismopediaceae cyanobacterium | reverse complement strand
CGGTATTTAAGAATAAACGGCCACGCGCTGGTGGGGACGAGGACTATCTCCTTAAGGTTTTGCTCGCATAAGATGCGTTCGCCCTGAGTGGAATACTGCGGCATTTGTCATAGCGATCTGCATATGCTAGATAACGACTGGGGAATGACCCAATATCCCTTTGTCCCTGGCCATGAAGTGGTGGGAACCGTTGCGGCATTAGGAAATCGCGTAACAACCCTCAAAATTGGACAACGGGTGGGAGCAGGTTGGTTTTCCCATTCCTGCATGACCTGTGAATGGTGTATGTCGGGCAATCAAAATCTCTGTCCCAAGGCAGAGGGAATTATCGTTGGTCGTCACGGCGGCTTTGCTGACAAGGTTCGTGTGAATTATGAATGGGCGATCGCCATCCCAGATGACATGAATCCTGTTTCGGCTGGCCCCCTATTCTGTGGTGGTATTACGGTTTTTAATCCCATTCTGGTCTGTGGGGTTAAACCAACGGAAAAGGTTGGGGTCATTGGCATCGGTGGGCTAGGACACATGGCTATTCGTTTTCTGAAAGCTTGGGGCTGTGAAGTAACCGCGTTTTCCCATAGTCCCGAAAAAGAAGCCGAAGCAAAAGCGATGGGAGCCACTCACTTCGTCAATTCCGTTGACCCTGAAGCCCTAGCATCAGTCGCCAATTCTTTGGATTTTATTCTCTCAACGGTGACGGCGGATTTAAATTGGGATGCCTATATCAATGCCCTCCGTCCCAAGGGTCGCCTTCATGTTGTCGGTGTTGCCCCTAATCCGTTGTCTGCGAGTCTTTTCCCCTTGCTCATGGGACAAAAATCGATTTCAGCCAGTCCCCTCGGTAGCCCAGTCACGACTAGCGATATGTTGAATTTCTCAGTGCGACATGGGTTGGAGCCAATCATTGAGGTTTATCCCCTAGAGCAGGTGAATGAGGCTTTCGAGAAATTACGCAATGGCAAGCCCCGCTATCGTTTAGTCCTTAAGGTTTAGCTCTTCCAAGGCCATCAACCCCGTCTCCCAAATTTCTTTCCTGTTGCTCAGTTTCCATTGCTTCAAATAAAGCTAAAAAATTGCCTTCTCCAAATCCCTCGGCATTATCTCGACGTTGGATAAATTCAAAAAAGAAGGTTGGTTTTTCAAAAATAGGTTGACTAAAAATTTGCATTAATAATGATTGGGGACTTTTAGCAGGAAAATCTAATAAAATTTTTTCTTTTTTAAATTGTTCCCAATATTCATTTCCGAAAAATGCTTGAATTTTTATGCCATATTTTTGATCTAATTTTTGATAGTAACTTGGTGGAATCTCTAAAAAAGTTAATCCCAGATTTTTCATTTGTCGAACAGTTTGTAGAATATCAGTTGTCTTTAAAGCAATATGTTGAATCCCCGCCCCTCGATTTACCTCTATAAATTCTTGAATCTGCGAATTAGGTGAAGCTGGTTCATTAATAGGGAATTGCACATTCCCATCAGCAGAAATCATTACCTGACTATG
>JBEIFD010000790.1:0-1517 GCA_040382535.1 Merismopediaceae cyanobacterium | reverse complement strand
GGAATTGGATAATCGGCGAGATTTTTTAGGAATATTTTCAATGGCAATTTTAGTGATGATCTTGTTACCTTTGCCAGAAGTCCTAGCTAAATGGTTACAAATTTAGTCTACCTGTAAATAATTCGTTGATAGCTTTTCTTGTGAAAAGGGATGATAAGACTTCCGCGATAAAATCAGATATAATCAACGAAAAATTTACAGTAAGAATTTTTTTAGTGATAATTTTTAGTGATAATTAGAGACAAAACTATGTGGACAGTGATCGCCTCTCAAATTAGCCAAGCTATCAACAAACCTTTCACCATTGAACATCGAAAGAGTGTTAGTGGAGGTTATATTAGTCAGGCTTATAAAATAGAAGGGCAAGGGCAAAATTATTTCATTAAATTAAATCAAGCTTCCCAGCTCTTTATGTTTCAAGCAGAAGCTTTGGCCCTAAGACAAATAAGTACGACTCATACAGTTGTTGTTCCTGAAGTAATTACGCTAGGCATTAGTCAAAATCAAAGTTATCTCGTTTTAAATTGGTTAGAGTTAGGCCGAGATAAGAGCGAAAGCTGGAAAAAGATGGGCCGCAATTTAGCTAAGGAATGAAAAATAAATAACCGAGGCATTTTGTTTTTGGATAAAGGTGAAGCTGTTGCTTCGGCATTCAAAATGCACAACTTAATAAATCTTCATTCCTAAACTACATTCCTGTGCTGTGGGGGATCGCTTTGGTTGGGAAGAAAATAATACTATCGGTTCCACTCCCCAGCTTAACCATTAGTCAGCTAATTGGGCCGACTTTTTTGCCGACCAAAGAATTGGCTATCAACTCGACTTAGCCAATCGTCAAAGTGAGAATTTTTCTCATACAGCTAAAATTGTCGAAAATGTTCGCACTTATTTAAAAGATTATAACCCCATTCCTTCTCTTCTGCATGGTGACTTATGGTCTGGAAATGTCGCTATTTTAGAGACGGGAGAACCCGTTATTTTTGATCCTGCTAGTTACTATGGCGATCACGCTGTAGATATTGCTATGAGAGAGTTATTTGGAGGTTTCCCCCAGGAATTTTATCAGGGCTATCAAGAAGTTTTCCCCTTAGAAAAAGGATTTCAAGAACGCAAAATTTTATACAATCTTTATCACGTTTTAAATGTCTTTAATTTGTTTGGTGGAAGTTATTTATCTCAAGCTTATCAGATGATTCAGACTCTCAAAATTTCTAATTAATCCACCCTTTAAGAGGAATTTAGCTTCTCAAAAATCCTGGTTGCGATGGTGGTCGGCACAGGACGAATTACTGCTTGGGGGATCGGAACTCGCCGAAAACGAATGACAACGGGCTGATTTAGAATTTCAAAGAGCCGAACGGTTAGCAACTATTCTCAGAAACTAGGGAATTAATACTGATAAGCAAATGGGTCTTATACTCTGAACGGCTTAGAAGTTAATTTTTTTTGACAGCCATCATTTTTAGTCTTCATATTTCTATCTTTTTTTCTGTACTATTTGTAACAAATAAGATGCG
>JBEIFD010000789.1:0-1552 GCA_040382535.1 Merismopediaceae cyanobacterium | reverse complement strand
AGTTCCCCTCAATTGTTGGACGATCGCCTGCGTGTTCTCGATAATAACTTGTTAAGTCGTCGTGGGTGGTTGTAGCCTCTAATTGATGAAGAAAATGAAAAATATTAGAATTAAGATGAAAGTTAAAATAAGGTCGGCATTATGAGGAATCAGATCTTTGAGACATCATTAAAAGTCAAAACGTCGCATTTGTTTACTTGAATTTTTATCACTATCCAGCTAATCTTTGGTTAACTTCATCCAGATTAAATTCTTCTGACTCAAAATCACCCTCAATCCACTCCAGCATCTCTTCATGTTCGGGATGGGAAGGATTTTGAATTGCCTCTAAAAACTCTACATATCCCCAAGGCCCGCCACAATCTTCGGGAGGACAGGCACGTTTTCCTTTAATACAAATCGGATAACTAACTTTAGGATCACAGGGTAAAATCTTTTCAACCAGAATCGTATGATCCCAACCATCCCCAAAATCGTAAATGTAAGAAAATTTAGTCTTTTCTCCCCTGACAACTTTAGATAGTTTCACTTTTGTCTCATCAGTCACCTCAAAATCATATTCGGGGGCTGGTTCTCCATATTCAATGCCATCAATCAAGAAGTTATGTAAATGAGAATTATACCAACCCATTGATTCTTGGATAATGAGGTGTAATTTTTGTAGGGTCGTGGAACTGAGAACCTGAACCGTTCTCCAGATCGGCGGTTTAATCTCTCTCAGAGAAATTTTGAGTTGATAAATGGTGGTGTCGGCTGGTTTCTGTTGAGCGACCATTCTTCAATAAGTCCCAATTAGAAAAGATAGGATATACCTGACATTATGGCTTAAATGGGCAATCGCCTCCGTTAAAGAATCGTAACTATTCACCCTTAACCCCAATATTCGTCACAGCAAAGCTTGTATGAGAGGAATGCGGTATCCCATAGGATTTATCCTTGAACTACTGAATTGGGGCATGACCAACGAAGAAACTTTGCCAAACTACGACGATTTAGAATTAGAAGATATTCGAGCCACCTTACTTTATGTCGCGAAACTCGGCTATCTAAAAAGTATTCATGAAATTTCTTCTTGTAGATGCCCTTTTATCTACGCGATCAACGAGTTTGGGCTTCTAGTTTAGCTAAACGAGTTTGGAGATCTTGATTTTCTTGCTTGATTTTGTCTATTTCTTCCCGTAATCCCTTGACTGCTTTATCGGAGCCGATATTTTTCTGGACTTTGGCGATCGCCTCTTCTGCTAAACGACGCACTCGACCATCGGGGGTTTGATCCGCCAGGGATTGCAAAATATTAATCGCTTTAGGAGTTTCCATTTGACCGAGGGCATTGGCAACGGCGACCTGGGTTAAAAAGAAGGATTCCTGGGCGATCGCGGCTAAACGGTCTAGAATTTCGGTCAATTTATCGGGCGTTTGACCTGTAGAGACTCCTCCGAGTGCGCGAATCGCCCCTAATCGTAAGGGTTGGGGAACGCCCAAGGCCGTATAGGACAGAATAATATCCACCGCATTTCCAGAAGTTTTGAGTTGGCTCAAACCATTAATTGCT
>JBEIFD010000788.1:0-1556 GCA_040382535.1 Merismopediaceae cyanobacterium | reverse complement strand
GCTCGTGTCATTGAAGTTTATCTAGGTCATGAATCCAGTTTATCTCCCCATCAACTTAAACTGCTTCGCGTTATTGCTGCGGTTGCCGATGCTGATGGCAAAATTTCGCCAATAGAAATGGAGATTATCCTCGATAAATTAAGTCAAGTTTTTGCAGACAATCCCCAAGAACAGACTAAACTACGGGAAGAACTGAAGGATTATCTTCTGCAAGGGGTTGACACCGATCTAGAAGTGATGATTGCTGAGATTACGGATCCAGAAGAACGTCAACTCATCTTAAGTCTAAGTCGCCAAATTTTGGGCAGTCATGATACTCAGGATCTAGAATGGACAGCCTATCAAACAATAGTGAAGGCTTTAAATGTCCCGCTAGAGGTACTGACAAAATTGGAGTCAGAGCTAGGAACAAGTTATTCTGCTTAAGATTTACGGTGAAAAGCTTTTATGCGTTATTTCTCAATACTTCCCTAATTAAACATTAAGTTGCTAAAGTTCATGTTACAAATTTCTGATTTGAATGTCTATTACGGTGAAAGTCATATTTTACGAAATGTGGATATGACCATTCCCGATCGCCAGATGGTCTGTTTAATTGGTCGCAATGGAGTTGGCAAAACAACCCTACTGAAAACGATTATGGGTTTACTGAAACCTCGTACCGGAAAAATCACCTATGAAGGGGCAAATATTAATCCGAAAACCACTGATAATCGCGCTAGATTAGGGATTGGCTATGTTCCCCAGGGTCGTGATGTCATTCCCCGTTTAACGGTTCGGGAAAATTTATTATTAGGAATGGAAGCTAGACCCTCTGGTCGTCCTAAAAATGCGGATATTCCTGATGAAATTTTTGATCTATTTCCAGTGCTAAAAACGATGTTATCTCGTATGGGAGGAGATCTGAGTGGGGGCCAACAACAACAACTGGCGATCGCCCGTGCCTTAATGGGAAAACCCAAATTATTACTTTTAGATGAACCCACTGAAGGCATTCAACCTTCCATTATTTTAGAAATTGAGGCGGCTGTTCGTCGCATCATTGAAGCCACTGGCATTTCCGTTCTTTTAGTCGAACAACATTTGCACTTTGTCCGTCAAGCCGATCGCTACTATGCCATGCAAAAGGGTGGAATTGTGGCATCAGGCCCGACCAAAGAATTAAGCCAAGAGGTTATTCAACGCTTTTTAGCCGTTTGATCATGGGCGATCGAGACAAGATTATCAAAGATGTTTACAAGACCAACAACCGCTTTGAATTTGGCTGTCTCAGATGTATTTCCACGGATTTGGAACACGAACAATGGTCTATTAAGACAGTCTTTTCCCAATAGGGATAAACTTTAAAATAGTTAAGACAGAAGAGGTTAAAAAGGCCGTAAATTTAGTTAATAATCGACCTCAAAAAATTTTGACTATCAAACTCCCGATGAGGTATTCTATAATATATAATCAGGTATTATGTACCTTAAAGCTGAATAGACATTAGTTCACTACTCCTACTGCCATTTATGACGACAATGCTAAGCTCAAAACTAATTACTGAACCCATTGAT
>JBEIFD010000787.1:0-1572 GCA_040382535.1 Merismopediaceae cyanobacterium | reverse complement strand
CATATCGCTCTTAATTTGCTCACAAGAGAAAATACTCTTAAACTCGGTATTAAGAATAAACGGCTACGCGCTGGTTGGGACGAGGACTATCTCCTTAAGGTTTTGCTCGCATAAGATGCGTTCGCCCTGGAGCTTAGCTGACATTTTACTAAAGAGTATTAGCAAATGTGAATAGTAAAAAAGAAAAAAGGATAGAGATATTTCAATTGTCAGAACAAGAGCTAATCCGACCCATTTTCGATGATGCTTTTGATGTCGTGGCGATCGCTTCATCGGCGGGGGGAGTCACCGCCCTGTCAGAACTTTTAGCGGAATTGCCCTCGTCTTTTCCCTCTGCTATTCTGGTTGTTCAACACCTTTCCCCCAAGTATGTTTCCCATCTAGCCGAGATCTTGGAACGAAAGGCCCCGTTACCTGTCAAGCCAGCCGAAGACGGAGAACACGCTCGCCCCAGCACTATTTATGTTGCACCCCCCAATCAACACCTACTTATTGCCCCTGACCGAACTCTTTCCCTAACTCGAACGGAACTGGTTCATTTTCTTCGTCCTTCTGCCGATATACTCTTTAAGTCGGTCGCCGAATCCTATGGAAAAAGGGCGATCGCAGTGGTGTTGACAGGAACAGGCAAAGATGGCGCGATGGGTGTAAAGGCTATTCATCAAACAGGCGGAACGGTAATCGTTCAAGACCCCGAAACGGCTGAATTTAACGCTATGCCCAAAAACGCGATCGCCACAGGAAACGTTGATTTTATTTTGCCATTACCTGAAATTGCCAAGAAATTAATTTTCCTTGTGACACATCCATCAGCAGAATAGCCGACTTCTTGTCAAAATTTATGGCATAAACTGATCACTTAAATTAAGAAAAAAGACTATCGTATTATTTTTTACAATTTCTTAACAAAAAAAAGGATAAGGTTAAATCCTCAACCCAAAATACGGGACTTAGTACAAATAATTTTTCTCGTCTAGGGTTGCTCTATAGACCAAAAGTATGTTAAAACCTTTATTGTTTATTCTCTTCAATCCAGGAGTTACTCTAATGAAAATCTCAAAAGCAACCATCATCAAACCGAATGGCTCCTTAACAGCAATGAATTCCCAGGATTTTCAGATGGAACTCACCCAATCCCTGAAACAGCCCCATACAGAATCTTTGTTATTGGACATGGAGAATATTGATTTTCTCGATAGTGCAGGCTTAATGTCATTAGTGAGGGTTCTCCAATTCGCGATCGGCTTGGGTAAAAATTTCAGCCTGTGCGCCCTATCCCCTTCCGTCAAAATTATTTTTGAAGTTACTCAACTAGAAAAAAGTTTTACGATTTTTCAAGATGTAAAATCCTATCAATCATCCTCCAGCACAGCTTTATCATTAGATGAGTATTTAGTGGCTTAAATTCAGTTGGTTTTATCAAGTAGGAGTTTAGAAAAACTTTTCAAACACGTTCTTAGTAATATTAGTCATTTGCTTTCCCGGCACTGGTATCGTCTAGTTGGAGGCTGTAAACGTTGCAATACAAGAGGTTCAACAAAGCAGGCGAATTTGGAGTAAGTCCTCCCAAGT
>JBEIFD010000786.1:0-1583 GCA_040382535.1 Merismopediaceae cyanobacterium | reverse complement strand
CAAAATCCTGTTTTAAGGCGATCGCGGTCATGAATTCGAGAAAAGACGTTATAATTTTGACCATAAATTATTAAACAAGTTCTCAAGGCGATCGCGACTGAATCCTAAAAATTCAGAAAAATAGGAGCTTAAAAGATAGGACTTTCTCCTAACTCGCCAATAGTATGAATATCGAGAAAACTGGTCGTTCGAGCTTTTCTTAAGGGAACCCCTCCCAAAATCAAAATCGTATCTCCCACGCTGACAAAATTAAGAGCGAGTAACGTTGCTTCCATCTGATGAATTAAATCTTCCAAAGTAGGATGATCATATTCAAAAAGAACAGGACGGACTCCCCACACCAAATTGAGATGATGATAGGTTTCAATGTTAGGAGTGAGAGCCACAATGGGAACCCTCGGACGCTCTGCCGCCGCCACTTTTGCCGAATAACCTGTTTCTGTCAAAGCGACAATACATTGAAGAGATAACATTTGATCAATGCGATTGAGTGCTTCAGCTAGGGCGTGGGCCTTATCTTTGTTACGAGGTGGATAATTGACGAATTTAATATCTGGCTCAACATCGATCGCGATATTTGCTAACATTTGGACAGCTTGCACAGGGTATTCTCCGACCGCCGATTCTCCCGAAAGCATGACCGCATCGGTTCCGTCCATAATGGCATTGGCCACATCACTGGCTTCTGCGCGGGTGGGGCGGGGATTGTGAATCATGCTGTCGAGCATTTGGGTGGCGGTAATGACAGGAATGCCTTTTTGATTGCAGAGTTTAATGATTTGCTTTTGAATTAAAGGTACTTTTTCAGGTCGCATTTCTACCCCTAAATCGCCCCGTGCCACCATGATGGCATCACATTCATCGACGATTTCTTCTAAATTTGCCACTGCTTGGGGTTTTTCGATTTTAGCTAAAACGGGAATATCTGCCCCTTTTTCAATAAGTAGTTTTTTCAATAAACGAATATCATCAGCTTTTCGGACAAAACTGAGAGAAATAATATCAACTCCCTGGGAAATACCAAAATCTAAATCCTTTTTATCCTTCTCTGTCATAGAGGGCAAACGCAAGTTTAGAGAGGGAAGATTAACGCCTTTATGACTTTTTAATAATCCTCCTGTAATGACTTCGCACTCCACCGCATTACCCTTAATTTTCGTCACTTGTAGTTCTAATAAACCGTCATCCAAAAGTACCTGAGTTCCCGCGATCGCTTCTTCGGCCACGTAGGGATAATCAATACCAACGGTGTTTGGCTGTCCTGTATAATCTGCGAGGGGAACTAGGGTAATAGAACCGCCTTCTGTTAAAACCATTCCTGTATCGGGAAGTTGACCGACGCGAATTTTTGGCCCTTGGAGATCTTGCAACAGGGTGAGGGGAAGATTTAATTCACTGGAAATATCGCGTAATAATTGGATCATTTTTCCGTGATTTTCGTAGCTACCGTGCGAAAAATTGAGTCTGGCGACGTTCATTCCTGCAAGGAGCATTCGACGGAGAACTTCGGGAGAACTACTGGCTGGGCCGATGGTTGCAACGATTTTGGTGCGATGGATTAGTGGTTTCATGGAAAAGTCTTT
>JBEIFD010000785.1:0-1597 GCA_040382535.1 Merismopediaceae cyanobacterium | reverse complement strand
TTTAGTAATCATCGCAACTTACCTCAAGTCAAGACCTTATCTAAAATTATAGTCAATGGCTGGCTTTTCCCGTCAATTCTTTTACAGCGATCGCTTTAACAGGCCCTTTACAAGAAACTGCCCCTCGCCGTCTTATCAAATTTTAAAAAGCGATCACGCTCAGTTGTCGTTTGGCTATAATACTATTGACACAGTATAATCAGCATCAGAAATTGTCAGGTAAGAATGTCTTATGAATATTCAGCTTCAGCCCAAACAAGAAGAATTTATCCAAAAACAATTAAATACAGGGAAATTTGACAGCCCTGAACAGGTTATAGATGCCGCCTTTAAGGTTTTAGAAAATCTTCAAGATGACTATTGGCAATGGGTAGATGAAACTCGTCAAAAAATTGATGTTGCCATCCAAGAACTAGATAATGGTGAAGGTTTAGACGGTGAAACAGTCATCAATGATTTACTCACCAAATTTGCCCTAGCTCAGCAAAAATAGTAATGAAAAAATTTATTATTTCTCCTACTGCCAGTCAAGATTTAAACAAAATTGCAGACTATTTTCTGACGGTCAATGTAACCGCAGGAGAGAAACTATTTCAACTTTTTAACCATAAAATCAAACATTTAACTCAGTTTCCCTTAATAGGAAGAAGTTATAACCATATTAAACCTTCGCTGCGGGGCTTACCTCTGAAAGGATACATTATTTTTTATCGGGTGAGTGACGATCAGATTGAGATCCTAAGAATTGTCAATGGTCATCAAAATCTGAGCGATTTGTTTTAACAACAGAACTTTATCTGAAATTTCCTTGACGACCATCAACAAAAAATGCGATCACGCAGTGCCGCTACGCGATCGCGGAAATCGATTAAAAATCCCTGGACTTTATTTAGATTGGGAGTGCGACATCATCAGAATCACAGTACGATAAAATTATAGACCTGTAGAAAAATGTGTTTAGATAAAATTTTCGCCCAATGGTTAACCAAGTAACTGCGATCGCGCCCCAAGACGAAACCGTTCCCATCAAACTGCCCCGTACCAGTGAATCGGACAAACTCAAACGCATTCGCCACACGACTTCCCATGTATTGGCAATGGCAGTCCAAAAACTCTTCCCCAAGGCGCAAGTAACCATTGGCCCCTGGACAGAAAACGGATTTTATTACGATTTTGATAGCCCCGATCCCTTTACAGAACAGGATCTCAAGGCCATTAAAAAGGAAATGATTAAAATAATTAATCAGAAATTGCCCGTTCTACGGGAAGAAGTCAGCCGCACGGAAGCAGAAACCCGCATTCAAGCCATTAATGAACCCTACAAGCTGGAAATCTTAGCGGGAATCCATGAACCGATTACCCTCTATCATTTAGGCGATAAATGGTGGGATCTCTGCGCTGGGCCCCATTTGGACAGTACCTCAGAAATTAATCCCAAGGCGATCGAATTAGAAAGTGTCGCAGGAGCCTATTGGCGCGGAGATTCGAGCAAGGCACAATTGCAAAGAATTTATGGAACCGCCTGGGAAACCCCTGAACAGTTAGCCGAATATAAACGCCGCAAAGAAGAAGCTTTAAAACGGGATCACCGCAAATT
>JBEIFD010000784.1:0-1600 GCA_040382535.1 Merismopediaceae cyanobacterium | reverse complement strand
TGAGCGATCACCTAATTTTTCCCTATCTCAAAGCCTCATTCTCTCGTCGGCTATTGTCATTAAATCCAGCTTATTGAAAACGGCAAAGAGCTTGAAACCCTCATGCTGTCGTCATTTTCAGACTTAACGGGAAAAGTCAGCTTTATTAACAGCTTCTTCAGCACAATTTAATACATATTCTGTGACGGATTCACTTAGATAATATTCTCCACAATTCTCACAAATATCCGCAGGAACTCGCTTTAAAACAATCAAACAATCATCCCTTTCTAAGGTAACAGAGACTAAACCTGGCTTTGTTTTTCCATGTTTACAAATTACACATTCCATCAGACTTACCTACGCTTTCTAAAATTATCCATCCATAATTGCGGATCAGGAATATAGGCTGTTACAATATAGCCTGTATCATTAATTTGATCATAGGAAAACACAACATGAATCGGTTTATTCTTGACAAAATCTAAAATTAAATAGCTAGAAAAGGGAGTATCATCAGGTTTTTCTTCGATAACTTCCCCATAATTAATTGCAGTCTTGACATCCTCCTTACTAATTCTTCTAAAAAACATTTGTTGAATAGCATGACTAGAGAAAACCAATTTTTGACAATTCAATATTGCGGCTCCTCAGACATTACAATAAAATCAATGAAAAATATTTCTCAATCTGATTATATCCTAACGAGAAGAAGTATTTTCAATTTCTCAAAAATTTTTCACTGTAAGTTTAATACAACTTGATCGCTCCTGTTCATGTTAATCTCACCCTCAAAAGTCAATAAACCTAGATATGGGAAAGAAGCGCGATCGCCCCCGATTATCTCTAGAGCCTATACAATGGGTGGGATCAAAATTGCAGTCACCTTGTAGGGATACCGTTTATGCCACGCCGCAACGACTTAAAGAAAATCTTGATTTTAGGAGCAGGGCCGATCGTCATTGGACAAGCCTGCGAATTTGACTACTCTGGAACCCAAGCCTGCAAAGCTCTCAAAGAGGAAGGCTATGAAGTGGTCTTAATCAACTCGAATCCTGCTTCGATTATGACTGACCCAGAGTTGGCCCATCGCACCTATATTGAGCCGTTGTTGCCTGAAATTGTGGAGAAGGTGATCGAAAAGGAACGTCCTGACGCGCTGTTGCCGACGATGGGGGGACAGACCGCGTTAAACCTAGCTGTCACTCTAGCTAAAACAGGAGTATTAGAAAAGTACGGTGTAGAGTTGATCGGGGCCAAGTTGGCGGCGATCGAGATGGGGGAAGATCGGGAATTATTTAAGGAAGCGATGGCTCGGATCGGCGTTCCAGTCTGTCCTTCGGGAATTGCTACCAGTTTGGAAGATGCGCGGCGGGTTGCCCACGAAATTGGTTCCTATCCTCTGATTATTCGCCCTGCCTTTACCCTGGCTGGTACGGGGGGCGGTATTGCCTACAACCAGGAAGAGTACGAAGAAATGGCGGCCTACGGTTTAGAACAATCGCCAACCACTCAGATTCTGGTGGAAAAATCCCTTTTGGGTTGGAAGGAATACGAGTTAGAAGTAATGCGTGATTTGGCGGATAACGTGGTGATTATCTGCTCTATTGAAAACTTTGAT
>JBEIFD010000783.1:0-1637 GCA_040382535.1 Merismopediaceae cyanobacterium | reverse complement strand
TGGACAAAAAAGGTCTTTCTTTTGAAGAAGAATTGTTTTTTTACCTCAAAACCCTAAAAAACTCGTGATAACCATCTTTTCCTGGAAACGCCTTAAACGTCATCACAGACTAGGTTTCTATTTTTCGGACAGGTCTATTAGGTCTATCTCTTGGACTGACATAGTTTATTCCTTTTTTTAGTTGATTTACTTGTATTATGATACTCGTTCATCCGACGTAATTTTAAAGTCGTTATCTTCTAAGCTTATATTGGCTTCTTTTTCTCTAATCCCTACACAGCAAGGCTTTACACTTTCAATCAGGCGGAAGCAGTGCCGTCTTGTGAGGTTTTTCAAAAAATAGCTAACCACGTTCAAATTCTAAATCCTCTTCTATTGTGCCAGCATGAACCGTTTTAACCCATTTCAGACGCTTGGGACGAATAGCCATCCGAGCAGTTACACAGGGCATAATCACTAACCAGTGAACCATATAGAGCGTTCCCCGTAGAGATTGACCCAAATAGTTAAAAAATTGGGCAAGACTGAAATTTTCTGGAGCTTGCAGACGACGTAAACCTTTATACATCCCAAAACCAGAGAGGGAAAGGGCAACGCCTGTTAGGGGGGTCAACATGGGCAGATGATGACGGGCGATCGCCATGACAAGATCGGGAATAGCCGCAGTGGGCAAAATATATTGCATTAACAGGAAGGAAACCAGATCCACTTTTTTGCTCAAGCCCAGGGGTTCGGAAATAATAAATCGCCAATAGTCGAGGTAACGCTGATAACCGCCTTCGGCCCAACGGTTACGCTGATGCCAGAGCGCGATCGCCGTTGTGACTCCTTCTTCTTCGACGGGAGTGTTCACCAAAACGCCAATTTTCCAATTATCCAGGTGCAGACGAATGGTTAAATCCAAATCATCGGTAATGGTTTGTTCATTCCAACCACCGCAACTATTCAGAGCTTGGCGAGAAACAAATTGACCATTGCCTCGTAATTCCCCTAAACCGCCCGTAACAATTCGTTGTTGTTGAAAATAGGCATCTAGGGCCATTTCTACCGATTGCCCCTTTGTCCAGAAATTGACATCCGCATTGGCGATCGCCTTACGGACTTGGACAGCCCCCATGCGTTCTTGCTGAAAGAGGGGAGCCACCCGCCGCAGTAAATCCTGGGGAATGAGGGCATCAGCATCAAAAACCCCGATAATATCGCCTTTTGTGAGCGGTAAAACCTCATTTAATGCCCCAGACTTGCCCCCACTCGCGCCACTGGGACGATGAATGACATTTAATTGCTCATATTGCGTTGCTAATTTATCTAAGATCGCAGGGGTTTTATCCGTACTAGAATCATCAATAATCCAAATATCCAGCTTATCAACGGGATAATCGAGGGAACATAGCTGATTTACCAAATTCTGAATCACGGCTTGTTCATTTTTTGCCGCTACTAATAAAGAGACCGAGGGAGAATGACTCAATTCTGCTTCCGTCAACGCTTCAGGTTCAACTTCAGGTTTGGCAATAATTAAACGAATAGTCTGGAGTGCTAATAAAACAGAAAAGCCAATAATCGCCCAAATTCCCCAACTGACCATATGTAGAAAGGCGACAACCGCCCAAATCGACATCAAAACAAAGGCTGCC
>JBEIFD010000782.1:0-1649 GCA_040382535.1 Merismopediaceae cyanobacterium | reverse complement strand
GGTTATTACCAGTTTGCGGTCTCAGAATCGCAATGTTCTAGAATTTATGACTGACGCGGTTAGAGCTAATCGTAAAGGAACCACTCCTCCTTCTTTGTTACCTCAGTAGCTGTTACACTTCCTCTGAACGATTACGAATTTAGATTGAATTTGCAAGTAGAGTGATTACTTTCATAATCCCTTATAAAGGCTTATTGTGTAAGGGTTTAGCTGGTGAGATTGCCGAACGAAAGGGAACGGCTCTCCACCATTTTTCAGAGAAGATCTATCTAAAGAGGTATGCTAGTCTATAGTGAATCAAGTAACCAATTCTGTTCAATTGTCGGCTCTTTTTTGGGTTTTTAAATGTTTTTTTAGGACGTTAAAATCAATTTAAAAAGTGTCCACTACTTTTTTCCTGACTATCACAATGTCTCTCGGTTTAATAGTTAGAGTTAGAAAAATGATGACTGCCATTCCTCATCCTGATACCGCTCGCATTCACCTGCATTGTGCCATTATTACGGTTAGTGACACCCGTGACCTCGATTCAGACCGTAGCGGCCAGTTAATTGGTCAATATCTCAATCATATAGACCATATTGTTGATTCTTACCAGATTTTAAAGGATGATCCTGAACTTATTCGATCGCAGGTAGAACAACTGAGTCTTGATCCCACGCTGGCGGTGATTATTTTAAACGGTGGTACGGGGATTGCGCCCAGGGATACGACCTTTGATGCGATCGCGGGTTTATTGGAAAAAACCTTACCTGGTTTTGGGGAAATTTTTCGCTTTCTCTGTTATCAAGAAATTGGTTCTAGGGCGATCACCTCCCGTGCCGTCGCGGGGGTTTATCGAAATAAGCTCATTTTTTCCCTGCCTGGCTCATCGAATGCGGTCAAACTGGCTTTGGAGAATCTGATTCTGCCCGAATTATCCCATCTAGTCACCCAAATCAATCCCGATTACGCCCAATCAGCCCAAAACGATGAGGCTTGATGAATGCTTAGGCCATTTCTTACAAACTTAATATCATTAAGTCCCCCAGAATTGGGGGATTTAGGGGGCTTGATCAAGGTAGTTTTTTTGCGAGAAACATCCTTATTGGTGGATTGTCCCGTCGGGTAAGATGGTTCCCGTCAAAATTGTCGCTGTTAATTTAACCATCAGACGATTGCCTGCCATCATCTTGGCTCCCCGCAAATCCGCCTCACTAAGATCGGCTCCACTCAAATCCGCACCGATTAAATTCACTTCCCGTAGGTCGGCTTTTCTGAGATTTGCTCCCAGAAGATTTGCCCTAAACAAATTGGCCCCAAATAAATTAGCGGCTTCGAGGTTGACCTTATGTAAAAAACTATCACTCAGATCGGCATGACTTAAATCAGCTTGGATTAATTTTCGCCCTGAAAAATCCTTCTCCCTTAAGTTAGCCCCCCGAAAATCTGCCCCACTGAGATCCCGATGAAAAGGCCGTTGCACCGATGGCTCTGGAGGTTGGGGAGGCTTGGGGGGATTGGGAGGATTAGAGCGAGAAGAATGACTCGAAGTATTGGTTTTATCTGATTTTTGCTCGGTTTTAGGTTTGGCTTGTGGCTCAGTTTTAGGTTCAGACGGTGGGGTGGCGGAATGGATTTGGGCTTGACGTAATTGGTCACGGGCATGG
>JBEIFD010000781.1:0-1650 GCA_040382535.1 Merismopediaceae cyanobacterium | reverse complement strand
TAATCTAAATTAAGCTTGCCAAAATGCCTAGAAAATTTTTGATTAGCTAATTGTTGCTGAGTATTATCTAAATTTTCTTTGATATTTTTTTCGATTTGCTGTTCTAACAAATTAACCGATAAAAGCTCAGGTGAAATTCCTTGATTTTTCGCTTGTTGTTGAATTGTGGAAAAGGTGCTTTCCTTTAATTGTAGGGTTAATGATTGACTCATGGTAATCCTCGTGATTTGAGACTGGAAATATTATAGCTTAAAAAAATTGAGTTACAGTCTTTAACACTGCGATCGCCTTTGGGTAAAGAGACTTATTAAAACGCGATCATTACTTAAAAAGTTAGAATGCGATCGCAAAATACTATCTTGATCATTAATAAAAATAAAAAATCCCCCACCAAAAAGATAGGGGAATTCTTGTTGACTTCATTAACTAATCAAACAAACTACCAACAGTAATGCCGTCATCTCCTTCTAAGGGTTTAATGCCATCATCGTTATCTTCAGAACCACTGGCAACACTAGCTTTTGCGAGTTCTTTCTGAGCGATCGCAGTGGCTTTTTCATCTTCACCTGGGAAGGGGTGTTGTAAATCATAGAATTCCTTACCGAGATCCCTGGCCCGATGGTAATTATCTAAATCTCCCTGTTCAAAGTAGAGTTTAGCGGCTTGGCGTAGATCTTCGACTGCGGGCTTGCGATTACCGAGTTCGGCATGAACCACTCCACGATTATAGTAAGCGGCGGCATATTCTCCATTGAGATTGAGGGCGGCAGTGTAATCAATAATGGCTTCAGCGCGATCGCCTAAGCGTTGACGACTCAAGCCCCGTTGATAATAGGCTTCTGCCTTGGGATCAACTTCAATAACGTGGGAAGCACTTTCCATCTGACGTAGCTCGTTAACGATCACTTCTAACGCTTTATGTTGCTGATCGAGATTTTGGGTAGTGGCCTCGGTATTTTGGGTTAATCCCGCAATCAGTTGTTTCAACTGAGTCACCTGATCCGCTAGATTTTGGGCAAGTTGTTTTTGACCTGCTTCCTGGTGTTGGCGGAGTTGGCTTTGTTGTCCTTGGGTTTCCTGTTGGAATTTTTGTAAATATTCCGTCAGAGCCGCTTGATGTTGATTGATATTTTGAACCACTTGCGCGATCGCGGTTTCTTGTTTTTGGGAAACTTCTAGGGCCAGATCTCGACGATTTTTGATGTGTAATCCCACCGCAACGGCAATGGGAACCGCCGCCGCCGCCACATTATTCGTCACGAAAGATACGATCGCGCCACTGACTAAACCGACCGCCGATAAACCATCTAACATCTTGGCAGAAGAACTAGCGGGAGCCGTTTGATTCTCTAATTGATTTTCCATAATGACTTCAGTTCCTTTCAAAAAGAAAACAATAAATTTATTGAGGCAATCTAGTGATAATTAATCAAAGATCACTTGCGCGTAATGAGTAACAATCTTGCAATCCGATGAGGGAGTAGCCGAACAGAGCAACACATACCCCTCATCAATTTCCTTCGGTTTGAGGAACGATGTTGCTTTTCCGTATGGTCAATCTTTCCCTCAACCAATCTTCCTAGACAGTCAAAACAGGAACCCGCACGGCAAGAATAGGGAAGATCCAATCCTTCCTCCTGGGCAACGTCG
>JBEIFD010000780.1:0-1668 GCA_040382535.1 Merismopediaceae cyanobacterium | reverse complement strand
TGGCATGTTGATAGGACTCTTTTCTCGCGCAGAGACTTGTAACCTGTAGCCTATCACAGATCGAAGAATTTTAAACCAGAAAAAAGCCCCCCTTATCAAGGCTTCGGCCGTGAGCTCAGCCGAACGGGGGGTTGGGGGGATCAAACCTCAAAATTCCCACAAACATTCCCCTGCTAACTGCAAAACTTATCAAAAATAACACCTTATTTTTTAATAGATAAAAGGGCGATCGCCTTTTAGTTAAGCTAAAATGCCCTGGGCGGCCTCTTCTCCCGTATTCAAAGCCCCCTCCATAAAACCTTGCCAATCGGCGATATGTTCACCCGCAAAAGAGACATTACCAAACTTACCTTGTAACACAGGTTTAAGGGTAAACCACTGTCCCGTACCATAAATGGCATAGGCTCCCTTAGAAAATTGATCATTGCCCCAATAATAGCTGGCCTGTTTTAATAAATAAGGTTCTGTGTTACCAAAAGCAGGTTTAATCGCATCGCTAATCATCTTACTTCTCCATTGATCCGTTTGACGGGCAATCACATCAGCTTTATCCCCAATGGTGTATGAAATTAACGCGCCCTTTTTCGACAACTGATTCTTGGTCGCATGATAAAAGTAATGGGGGAGAACGTCTGTCACCATATCAAAACTTTCATCTTGCCAAAAACGTTGATTATAAAGCAACGCATTTTTGTTAATCCGAGCATACTGTAAAGCATTAATCGCTTCCTGTTTGTCTTTCGGTAACATTGGTTCCCAACGGATTTGACTAATCGCAAAAGTTGGTAGGCTACAAATGACTTGATCCGCTTCAATTTTAAAACCATTTTCACAGTTAATTGTGGCAGTTTTACCCGATTGAATAATAGAAACAACTTGGTGATTCAGCAGAATTTTATCCTTGCCAATGATCGTTGCGAGTGCCTTAGCTAGTTGATGGTTGCCACCTTTAATTTTGTAGTCCATCTCATTCTTTTCACTAGACTCCGCATATTCTGCCAAAGCAACATAGGCAGAGGCTTTACGAATTGTTTCACCAAAATCAGTACTGTCGAGCAGTTCCCTAATATCCAAATCTCGCTGCTCAATACCATTATTAACCAGGTAACGCCACCAATCCATTTTATCCAACTCCACTTTGTCGGCTTCACTTAGATTAGGATAGGCTTTAAGAATTTTGTCAAATTTACTTTTCCATGCTTTGGAATAATCCCATTTATCGGGAGCAAAATATTCCCCTTTATAAAGTAAACGGGTATTAAACTGATTATTTTTTAGCTCTAAACCGAGTTCTTTACAAAGTTCAATTAATCGTTTATGGGACGCACCCACCCATTCGGCCCCTAATTCAATTACCAGGTTATCTGTATCATCAATCTTGTGGGAAAACACACGTCCACCAATACGAGAACGAGCTTCCAGTACGGTCACATCTATCCCCTGTTTAGAAAGAAGATGGGCCGCCGCTAAACCCGAAAACCCCGCACCTAAAACTACTACTTTGGGCTTTGTTGCTACCGCCGTTTGGAAGGTATTTGAGGTCGGTGTATTAGCAGAACTAGGCAATCCATTCTGAAGGGCGATCGCGCCTAGAGTTCCGATGGTTCCGACTGAGCCATAGGTCAAAAATTTACGACGATTAATCATAAGAGTTTACTTTTTCGATGA
>JBEIFD010000779.1:0-1670 GCA_040382535.1 Merismopediaceae cyanobacterium | reverse complement strand
GAAAGTCCCTTAATACGGCGGGCAAATCCTCCCAATAACAGCGATCGCTCTCCCGATTCGCGATGCACTCGTACCGCAGGATGGATGGTTTCATAGATAGTCGCTTGAAAAATCTTGGCGTAGTCCCTGGCGGATTGGGCAATATCCACCGTAGAAGCGGCATAATCTGAGTCATTGGTATGCACCACCCAGAGGTTATCTACCAAGGCTTTGAGATGGGGCGGCAGGTCTTGATAAGCGGTAACAGTATTGGCCCACACCGTATCCCCACCATAGGGCGGAATGACGACTGCGCGTAAGACAGACCCTAAAGGAGGGCGATCGACAAAGGTAACATCAGTGTGCCAATGATCGGTATAGGGAGTGTTGCGGCTGTAGTCCAAGTCAAAAACTTCGGGATGTTCAACCGCCTGAGCGGGAACGGTCGGATGAGCCGTCGTTAATTGGCCAAAGCGACTGGCAAAGGCAACCTGACTTTTTTCATCTAAGGTTTGTTGACGAAAAAAAATGACTTTGTACTGAATCAACGCTTGACGAATTTCACGAATAACACTGTCACTCAGGTCAGTATTTAAATCAATCCCAACAATTTCAGCCCCAATGCGACCCGCTACGGGTTTGATCTCAAGGTTTGCAGAACTCATCGATTTATTCTCCTTTTCTAAAAATTTGTGTGGGGATAACGGCGATCGCTTGGACTATTAATCCTGATTTCAAGCCAGATTCAATGTTGAGTGCTGATGGCTTCAGTCAGAATGTTAATATTCAGACAAGTATCTACAATAATCCGATAGACTTACATTAAATAAGAAATATAACACAATCAACCACTTTGAATTAGTGCGTCAAGATACAGCGATCGCAGGAGAAATAGCGCGACCGATTTCAGTAGCGTGGGGAACTTCTAGCAACTTGCCTGTTTTCACATCATAAATAAACCCATAAATCGGAATAGTGGCAGGAACCAGGGGATGATTACGAATGCGTTTTACATCGACAAAGACACTTTCGGCTAAATCTTTGAAGGTTAACCAATCCACAAATTCGGCTTCCGTTGATCCTGGCTCTTGTCCCACATCCCGCCAGCCATTTTCATCAATAACGGCCGTTTCCAAACTATTCGCCAATAATTCTCGAATAATGCTATCCGTAAAAAGTTGCATTCCGCAATCGGTGTGATGAATGACAAACCACTCACGGGTTCCCAATAATTTATAAGAAATAACCAGCGATCGAATGGCATCATCACTGGCCCGCCCGCCTGCATTGCGAATCACATGGGCATCTCCTTCTGCTAATCCCGCATATTTAGCAGGATCAAGACGGGCATCCATACAGGTCAAAATGGCAAAACGACGAGCAGGAGGTAGGGCTAAATTCCCCTTATTGCCAAAATGTTCGGCGTATTCCTGATTAGCAATTAGAACGTTTTGAAGAATTTCACTCATGGCTGATTATTTCTGATAAATGGTTGATTTTGTAGATAAATCAGATTTGTAACCGTTATTTAACCAAAACGCCCGCTAATATACTCTCCTGCTTCCTGGGTTTGGGGATTATTAAAAATTTGCTCCGTCTGGCCAAATTCCACTAGTTTTCCCCGTCGTTTGCCCTGAGCATCACTCTCGGTATTAAAGAAAGCTGTCCAATCGGCAATTCTGGTTGCCTGT
>JBEIFD010000778.1:0-1679 GCA_040382535.1 Merismopediaceae cyanobacterium | reverse complement strand
TTCTTCTCGAATGGCTTTAATGATTTGAGGATTTTGATTAGCAAAGTCTTTATTCGCAAGATAAAAATCTCGATTAGTGACTAAACCTTGACTATCCCGAATGACTCGCGTATTTCCTGTTGCCTGTACCGCCGCATAGAACGGATCCCAAATTACCCAGGCATCTACACTACCTTTCTCAAAAGCAGCCCTAGCATCAGCAGGAGAGAGATAAGCAGGAGTAATATCCTCCCATTTTAGTCCTCCTGATTCTAAAATCCTGACGATTAAATAATTAGCACTAGATCCTTTTGCAAAAGCAACTTTCTTACCCTTGAGGTCAGCAATCTTTTTAATCGGTGAATCTTTCTTTACCAACAAAGCAGAACTTTTATTTTTGGTCGCACTACTACCCACATAAACAAAAGGAGTATCCGCCGCTTGAGCAATCACAGGAGGAGCATCTCCAGTACGCGCAATATCTAAACTCCCTGCATTCAGGGCTTCTAACATCGGTGGGCCAGAGGGAAATTCTGTCCATTTAACTTCCGTGACTCCTAACGGTTTTAGGCGTTTTTCTAAGTCGCCTTTATTTTTAACTAAGGTCAAGGGATCGAATTTTTGATGACCAATTCGTACAACTGTTGTTTTAGCGGTTTGAGCGATCAGAGTTGGTTTAGAAGAGATAGAAGGAGAACTATTAGCTGCAACTCCTAGTGTTAGGGTAAGACCCCCGATGACCGCGAGACAAGCACTACTGAGAGTCAAAAGATTAGAGGGCTTAAAAGAAAGAGTATTTAAGCTTTTAGATAAGGATTGAGTAAAAGATTGGAACATACGAATTAGGATGATTTTGATTAGGGTAAATATCAGATTTAAGGGTTAAAAGTGAGACTAAATTTCCACACTTCCATTCAAATTTTGGAAGCCAGATAAACATCAACAGGAATCTGTTCTGTGAATTCACCCGATGGAGCAATTGCTAACAGAGTTTCCCGTATATCTTGTTCAAATTCGCTTAAATTATTACCAAGATAAGCGGGACGACAAAAAGCAGTGGAATAAAGATAGCCAAGCCAACTGTCAATTGTCCAGGTTTTTTCGATGATAATTTTATGAATAACAGGAGCCGTAAAACCTGTTTTTTGTAATAGTTCAGGTAGGTCACTGTAGGTTTCATCTAAATTGTCAATCAGTCCCGTTCCTGCTCGTCGTTTTTCTCCTACCCATTTTTTGACAACGGCTAAAACTGCTAATTTCCAAGAGACGGTACTATGCCAAATGTCTTCATAGGTATAGGTTAGAGCGATTCCACCCCCTTTAATTAGACGATCGCTGGCTAATTGTAAAACTTTAGCTTTATCTAACCAGTGATAGGCTCGACCGATAGTAATCAGGCGAAATTCTCCTAAATTAGCAGAGATATTTTCGGCTTGATTCTGTATCCATTCAATATTTTGGATATTGAGCCAGGTCGCATCTTTTTGGGCTTCTTGTAACATTTCAGGATCAGGATCAAGGGCAACAATTTCTTCAAATTGAGGACTTAAGGCGATCGCAATTAAACCTGTTCCTGTGGCTAAATCGAGTAAACGACCTTGACCATTGAGGTTAAATTCTTTGATTAATAAGCGATAAAGTTCGTCGGTATAGCGGGGGCGATATTGACTGTAATAACTGGCTACACCTGCAAATAAAGT
>JBEIFD010000777.1:0-1682 GCA_040382535.1 Merismopediaceae cyanobacterium | reverse complement strand
CTTAGATCTCGCGATCGAACATTTTCGTCAATTTGGACTAAGTACGGGGGAATATATCGGAACTTTAATCAAAATTGCGGTTCCGCCTCTGTACGCGCTGTTAAATTGGGCCTATAAACGTTGGTTACAAAAGGCGATCGCCGAAGGTTTGGAAGCTAGAACAATTTTTGACAAGCATCTTTGTTATGAAATTCAACTCTGGCAACTGACAAAACAAAATAAATAGTGAAGACAACTTATCAATATCACCTAGCCACACGACTACTTTTCGATTTTTATTAATCCCGAAAAAAATATCAAACTCATCTTTCTTATCTATGCTTCCATTTTTGTTAAGTAAAATGAAAATATTGATCAGGAGTAAAAAGATACTTATTTGCTTCAGTGTAAAGAAAGCACGATCATATTACGGCTTGCCGAAAATACATTGGATTGTTAATGAGATTTTTCAAAAAAAACGACTTTTAGGGAATCAGGAGTGAGGGTAGGATAGTTTTCTAAAGTTTGTTGTTCTGTCCAACCGACGGCGAATAATCCTAAGATAAATTCTACGGAAAGTCGGGTTCCTTCGATGACGGGTTTACCGACTAATATGTTTGGATCAGAGTGAATATAAGTTTCCCAATTCATTATTGATAGCTCCTTATTTAGGGGAATTAGGGACGGTAGTTTGGTTTTTTTTAGTTCAGGAAAAGGCTAATTCTTTTGGCTCAATTGGATGGTGATATAAAACCATTAACTGATTTTGATTTAAGGTTTCTAGGGCATAGGCGCGTCCATTGAGGTCACTAAATTCGACTTCAAAAACATCGGGTTCATAAACTTCGACAATGGTTCCAACTTGACCGCGATAAAGTTGGCAATGGGGAATATTTTCTAAGAGGGCAACAACATCTAATAGTTTCATGATCATATTTTCCATTTTGGATGCAAGCGTTGCGCCCCTACCCCAAAGTTTTGCCTAGCTTCTCTATATTGCCGAAATTTACAGAGTGCCAAAATAAAACTTGTCTTGAGTTGGGTCGATCGCAAAACGGATTCTTTCTAGAAAACCTGCTTGACCCAGAAATGAAGGAAAGTTATTCCATTGGTCGGCACTGTCTGGGACGAAAACTGTAGCTTCGATATCCATATCATCTCCTTCATCGGCTCTCAGCGAAAATCCTAAACGAGCTATTTTTCCTGGTAGTTTTACTCCTCTAATCAGCATATTTTCTTCGGATAGGACTAATTCTGGGGTAAATCCAGCTAGAGGCGCAAGGTTGGGGTCGAGAATGACGTATGGTGCGCCCGTATCAAGGACTGCTTCTATTTTGATGCCGTTGCCGATTTCTATAGGGATAATGATGCGGTTAGTGGTTTCCTGTGAGTTAATGGGACGATAGGTATAGGTTAATACGCCTGACGCAAAGGAATTACCGTCTTTAAATTGCAGTAATCCCATTAATAAATTGCGGTTATAAATTTTACATTGCCATCTTTAAGATCGATGCGCTTTAGTAGCTCTGCGGATGAGCCTGCATCGGCTAGGAGACGATCGCCTTGTAATGCGACCCAGCGACCCTGATATTGTTGGCGATTTACTTTGATCCAGTTTTGGCTTAGGGCTGTGTTGGGATCGGGTGATCGCTTGACAAGGTTGATTTTAGTTTCTGGAAAGGTTTTTTGTGTCATGTTTTTGG
>JBEIFD010000776.1:0-1686 GCA_040382535.1 Merismopediaceae cyanobacterium | reverse complement strand
GTTCCTATGCTCAAGGAATGGCATTAATTGCCAAGGCATCGGCAGAATATTACAATGGCGAAGTGAGTTTGCCTGAGTCGGCTCGGATTTGGAAAGGCGGCTGTATTATTCGCGCGGGTTTTCTCGATAAGATCAAAAAAGCCTTTAATGATAATCCTGCTTTACCGAACTTGCTCCTCGCGCCTGAATTCAAACAGAGTATTCTAGACCGTCAAGGGGCGTGGCGAGAAGTTTTGATGTTAGCCAATGAGTTGGGCATTCCTGTCCCTGCCTTTAGTGCTTCTTTGGATTATTTTGATAGTTATCGTCGAGCTAGTCTTCCCCAGAATTTAACCCAAGCTCAACGGGATTATTTCGGGGCGCACACCTACGAACGGACGGATAAACCCAGAGGTGAATTTTTCCACACAGAATGGATGGACAAGGATTAGAATTTAAAAAGCTAGACATAAAACTAAGATAGGGCGGGGTTTCACTCACCCTATTTTTTTTTGCTTAGAACTATCTAATCTCAGGTAAAGGCTTTTTGGATTGCAGTAGAGACGCGATCGCATCGGGAGGTAAGGGCCGAGAAAAATAATAACCCTGAGCGAGGGAACAATCTAGAGTCATCAAAGTATCAATTTGTTCAACCTTTTCTACGCCTTCGGCGACGACTTCTAAACCTAAATCTTTGGCTAATCTAAAAATAGCCCTAGCAATTTTTCCTTGGGGAGAATTTTGATTAATTTCACGGACAAAACAAATATCAATTTTTAAAATATCAATGGGGAATTGGTGTAAATAACTAAGACTGGAATAACCCTGCCCAAAATCATCAATGCAAATTTTAATCTTACGAGATTGCAACTGTTTTAACAGTTCGTTAATAGAATTTTCATCATTCAAATAGCAACTTTCGGTAATCTCTAATCGCAAATATTTTCCCTCTAATTCCGTTTGTTCTAAAATAATATCTATTTTTTCGAGTAAATCAGAAATTTTGAGTTGTTTCACTGATAAATTGACATTAATCGTTAGATTTTCATATCCTCTACTGGCTGTTTTTTTCCATTCAGATAATTGCCGACACGCTTCTTCTAAAATCCAGAAACCGATGGGAATAATCAGTCCTGTTTCTTCGGCGATCGCCATAAATTCTCTCGGAAAAATCAGTCCTTTGTGGGGATGTTGCCAGCGCAATAATGCTTCAAATCCTAGCAATTCTCCTGTTTCTAATTTAACAATCGGTTGATAATGTAATCTAAATTCCTCATGGGTGATCGCCTGCCGTAAATCCGTTTCCCATTGCAATAAATCAACCGCTTTTTGGTGCATCGTCGGATTAAAAATTTGATAACCGCCTTTACTCACATTTTTAGCTTGGTAAAGAGCGGTATCCGCATCGCGCATGAGATCTTCGGCTGTCAGGGGTTCATCAATTTTTTCATCAATAAATAAAATCCCAATACTGACTCCTGCAAAGACCTGATTTTGTTTGAGTTGAAATGGCGATCGAAAGGACTTTTTAATGCGGTCTGCTACCTGGGTTGCCTGGTCTAACGAGCCAATATTCGGCAATAAAATAATAAATTCATCTCCCCCTAAACGAGCGATCAAATCCTGATCTCGGAGACAATTTTTGAGACGTTCGGCGATCGCAACCAATAGTTGATCTCCGACCATGTGACCGAGGCTATCATTGAC
>JBEIFD010000775.1:0-1701 GCA_040382535.1 Merismopediaceae cyanobacterium | reverse complement strand
GGCGCTTCTGCTGCGGATCAGCCCAAGCCCCAGCCGTGCCGGGAGCTGTTGCTCCGGAAGCGCGTTGTTGGTGATGGAAAAACTCCCCGGGCGGGATTCGAACCTGCGACCAATCGGTTAACAGCCGACCGCTCTACCACTGAGCTACCGAGGAATGGTTGCAACAGTCATACATCATAACAATAACTGAGGAAATTTTGCAAGGGGGTTGACGATATTTTTTCTGCCCCCTAAACCGTCTGTATTGTCGAAGCTATTGTCGGCGATCGCCGTTGGGTTTTATCCTATAAGTAGAACGCTACTCTCCTCTTACTATGTTGACTCACCACCGTCTGCCGGTTTGCCTGTCGCTGATTTCCACCGATTTACCCATTCTCTCCACCATAGAGACAGCGGCCACCCTCTATCAGCAAGAGCAGGGACGTTTCCATCTTTTACTGCATCAATCGCGGGAAGTCGTTGTGGGAGTCAATCCAGGCGTTGTAATGCCCGCCCCGCCCCAATTGCTTTGGTTAGAAATTTCGGCCAATCGGGTTATTTTGACCTTACAGGGCAATAGCCAATTTTCCTATCGGCATTTTTGGGAAAAAGGAGTCTATGGTATTAGTCGCTACTGGCTCAATGACGGCAATCAACATTTAAGTGACTCCTTTCGATTACGCAACTTTACCCGTGATCTCACCTTAACAGGAGATATCCTACCGGAATTTTTACGGGTTGAATACGAACTCTGGTCAGCCAAACTTTGTTTAGGTCATTATGTTCTCCATTTAGAGATTTATCATTGATTCCCCATCTCCCCATCTCCCCCTCACCCCCCAATCTGGGACATCGTGCGAGAATACAGACTATTCCCCGTACCGGATTCTCGTTCTTTAAAATTAATTTCCGGTTTCAAGGTTAATAATGCTCTGACTTTTTCCTGTAGATACCCAAAATTCTGGCCGGAGCGCAGAGCCGTTTTTAAATCTAGTTGTCCTGTTTCATTGAGTAAACAGGGTCTTAACCAGCCATCCGCCGATAGTCTCATTCGATTACAGCGATCGCAGAAACATTCTGACATTTGACTAATAAAACCAAGGGTTCCCTTGGCTCCTAAAATTTGAAACACATCGGCGGGGCCATTGCCTCTAATCTGAGCGTTTTCTAAGCCCCATTTTTGACGAATACGTTGACAGAGTTCTTCTGAGGGAATCCAGGCTTGTTTCTGAAACAGGGCACTGTTACCGATGGGCATAAATTCAATAAAACGAATATGCCAATTCCTATCAATGCTTAAAGCGGCTAACGCTTCAACTTCATGATCGTTTATATGGGGAATAATCACCACATTCAACTTCAAGGGATCAAAGCCAACTTGATAAGCTTTTTGAATACCTAACCAGGTTTTTTCCCAGCGATCGCGTCCTCGATTGCCAATAATTTGATTAAAAATATCAGGATCTAAGGAATCTAAACTAATATTAATTCTGTGTAACCCTGCATCATACAAATCCTGAGCTAATTCATTTAACAAAAAACCGTTAGTGGTTAGGGATAAATCTTCGGTTTCAGGTAAATCTGCGATCGCTTTTACTAATGACACAACGCCTGGACGCAACAAGGGTTCGCCCCCCGTCAAGCGAAATTTACGAAAGCCAACAGGAATAAAAACTTCTTTGAGAAGGATTAATAATTCTTCCTGGGTCAATAAATCTTTTT
>JBEIFD010000774.1:0-1715 GCA_040382535.1 Merismopediaceae cyanobacterium | reverse complement strand
GTAGTCAAAAATCTATTTTCACACATTTTTTTGGTTTTTTGATTAATTATTTTAAACAGAAGAATTGTCAATCTAAAAATAAAAAAATTCAGGCAGAACTTGAAAAGCTTTCCAAAGCAAATTTTGAACGATTTAGAGGTTTGTCGGTGATAGTTTTGTCACAATTAAGAGGAATTACTCTATCAGACGTTTATAATTGGGTCGCCAGAGATGATGTTAAAAAAGTTTTCGGTGAAAAGATAGCTGAAGACTCGATTACGGCAAAAATTGACGAAATTTTCCTAAACCACGATACGATTTCTATGCGTCATTTAGCTCAAAAATTAACTGAATTACTAAAAGATTTTACTGTTAATTACAATTAGGAGGTCTTAATGAAATTTCCATTTTACGACGGTAGGGGTAAGAAATTAGATGATTCTGCCCCTGTTAAGCTGCCAATTTCTCGCCGATCGCAGTTACTTAAACCCGAAAAGTATATGGCAGATCAAGGCTTAAAGGATGCTTGTAATGTCGCTTTATTGCTAGGACAACCTTTATTGTTGACGGGAGAACCAGGCACAGGTAAAACTCAGTTTGCGGCTAGTTTAGCTTGGGAACTCGGTTTTGATGCCCCGTTAAAGTTTGAAATTAAATCCACTAGCACAGCTAGAGACCTGTTTTATACCTACGATGCTTTGAAACGTTTTCAGGATATTCAAAGTGGGATTTCTTCTTCCGAATTATTAAATTATATTACCTATCAAGCTTTAGGATTAGCCATTTTAAAGACGAAGGAACCCAGTGAAGTTAAACAACTTCTGTCGGTAGAATTTGCTCATGTTGGCAAGTCGCGCTCTGTGGTTTTAATTGATGAAATGGATAAAGCCCCCCGTGATTTCCCTAATGATCTGCTTAATGAGTTAGAGCATTTATATTTTCGGATTCCAGAGTTAGGCAATGTCAAAGTTGAAGCTGATCCCACGCTGCAACCGATTGTTATTATTACCAGTAATTCTGAAAAGGATTTACCTGAAGCTTTTCTACGCCGTTGTATTTATTACAATATTCCCTTTCCTGAACCCGATCGCCTGAAGGAGATTGTGTCCAATCATTTAGACCTGGCAAGTGATAGTAAATTTCTGCAAGATGCGATCGCGCTATTTGAACGATTACGCAAATCTGGACTGAGAAAGAAACCAGCAACGGCGGAATTGTTGAGTTGGTTATTGGCCCTACAAGGTTTTAAAACAGAGCCAGAGAAAGAAATTGTCTTGACGGAAACCAATATTCGTCAAACCCTGAGCAGTTTAATTAAAACCACTGAGGATCAGGAAAAAGCGCAAGAAATTGTCAAACAATGGATCACAGAACAAAGCAATGGATCAGCAAACAACCCATGAAATCCCTGATTGGATAAAGTCTGATCGTTTGACAGATTTTATTGAAGAGTTGAGAGAGGAAGGCTACAAAATCGGCATTTCTCAATATATTGCTGCCCAAAAGCTTGTTCTTACTCTCATTGACCAGGGAGAAACTTTGGATAGTCCAGACTCTCTAGGGGGATATTTAGGGCCAATTTTTTGTAGTTCCCCCACTGAACAAGAGGATTTTCAGCAGCGATTTAAGCTTTGGCTTGACTCTATGCCCACTTCCCCTGCACCCGAAACCACGACTTCAGAAGTTCATCCCCTCGATACTAAAGCTCAAGTTTTGTCCCAGGAGTTGAGTGATAT
>JBEIFD010000773.1:0-1723 GCA_040382535.1 Merismopediaceae cyanobacterium | reverse complement strand
AGTCTCAGACAAAGGATTGCCAAGAGCCAAGGGATCGCTCCCTATGTTGTTTTTGGCGATTCCAGTTTAAAGTTAATGGCCCAATCAAAACCCACAACCCTAGAAGAATTTGCGGCGATTTCTGGAGTGGGTCGTTATAAATTACAGCAATATGGTGAGCAATTTGTGAAAGAAATTCGCGCTTTTTGTCAACGGGATGATGATAGTCTTTCGTTTTAGTTTTATTTTTGTAACAAGTTTTAACGATCGCGTTAGTTGAAATTCGGTTCTGGGTCAGGACACCCCCGCCTTGCCCAAATTTTAGCTATCAGGAGGTCTTAAGGCATTCTCGCTGTCTCTTTGCGTTCTTGTCCAGTTTTTTTCGGGCTTAAACAGAAAACTTAAATAAATAGGAATTTTCCATAACAAATAAAAAGGAACAGATAATAGCGCGAGTCCAGAAATAATTTTACGGCCAAATTTTATCCAGGCAAAGAAAATCGCCAAGAAAATCATTGCCCCCATAATGGCAAAAAGCATCACTGCAAATGGGCCTGTTCCCAATAAACTGACCAAAACAGCCCCCGTCATTCCCAATCCCCAAAAAATGACGAGCAGAGATAGGGGAGGAACCGATAACTCTAGGGCTAAGGCCAACAATTCCCAACGTCTGAACTGAATTGCACTCCGAAGTAAATAGGGGACTTGGGTAAGAAGTATTTGGAGATTGCCATGTTCCCATCGAGTTCTTTGCACAGTGGCGGCGGTTTGTTCCTGCGGTAATCGACCCGTAACTTGAATCTGGGGACAAAAAATCGGTGGATAACCCGCTAAGGTCAGATCAACTCCCAATTGCAGATCTTCTACGATATTTCCACTCGCTAAGGACACGCTTTTGATCGCCTCCCAGGGAAACGCCATCCCCGTACCATTTAACAAACTGGGTAATCCGAGTTTCATCAATCCTGTGGAGCGGACAACGTTTTTAACCAAAAAAGCCAAAGCTGAAATTAAATCCTTGGTACTGGGGTTTTTAGGAGATTCCATTAAGTAGGCGGCTTGGACGGGACGATTGGTTTGCTTAGAAATACCTGCTAAAGTTTGTAAACAATCTGGTTGGCTAGAGCAATCGGCATCAATAATAATGACGACATCAGGTGGCTCGGATTCTAGAAAACTGAGTCCATAGTCTAGGGCATAGCCTTTGCCTCGCTGGTTTGGGTTGTTTCGTTCAATAACGACCGCACTATACTGTTGAGCAACTAGAGCCGTATGATCAGTACAATTATCTGCAATCACAAGCAGACGGTCATCATTTTTAAGCTGAGAAATCAAGTTTTGTAGGGTTATTCCAATTTCAGCCGCTTCATTATGAGCGGGGATAAGGACAGCAAGCTTGAGCCGATTAATCTCGCCAAAATTCTGTTGGAGACGATAAGGGAAAAGGGCGGCTAGACATTCCACAAACAAAACTGTAACAGGTACAAACAACAGAGAACCAATTACAATGAGGAGAAAGGAACAGAAAGAAACAAATAGACTAATCAATAGCTTTACAGAAAATGTAGATATTTAGTCATATCAAACAGTCGTTGAGACGGATAGTGTATTGAAAGAGACTACTCTAATCCTCAAAACGGCTATCCACTCTTTGGATAAAATTGGTGTTATCCTCTGTTTGATTGAAACCGCTCACTTAGGAAAAATACTGAAGAACCATTGCTACTGATTGTAGCCTATCGCT
>JBEIFD010000772.1:0-1726 GCA_040382535.1 Merismopediaceae cyanobacterium | reverse complement strand
TTCGTTCCTAATTCAATTCTGAGGAAAAAGAATGAAACATTAAAAACGAATTGTATTCCTTGAGTTACTTATGGTGTAAGCATTTTAGGCTTGAGATTATATTTCGGACAGGTCTAATGGAGCGATTGGAACTGATGATAGGGGTAATTCATGAATTACCCTTGCTCAATTTTTGGAGATGTCTAATGATTACCACTCTTGAGTTAGCGTAAGGGGTTGGCATTGCTTGATCTGGGCGAGGATATTTTCCGCTCCTTCTTGGCGGAGATCTTCCAAATAATCTGCTTGATTGGATTCGGCTTCTGCGGCACTATCAAACGGCCCAAAATAATAGAGACAGCGTGGAAATTCGGTATAAACTTCTAGCCACCAAGCCAAAGCTTGGGGTTTCCCACTGAGAGTCGCAGTAGGAGTAATACTCAATATTTTCGCGCCCAAACGGTGAATAGAGCGAATTTCTTCACTCATTCTTTCCGAAGAAACTTTCAGAAAAAATTTACCACGACGTTGAATCAATTTTTGGTGTTTTGGAACGGAAGCCTGGGGGACGATCGCCACTTCCAAAAGAAACATCTGGTCATTTAATTCGTTATTTATCGCCATCATGATTAGCGTTAGTAATTTACTGGGCGGCTAGTAAAGGATTTGATTTATTCTAGGATTTTTTTGTCTTTAGGATACTCTATTTGTCAAAAAAAGGAAAGTCCCTATTTTTGAGTTGGGAGTGCGGACAAAATTTGATCGTCGGTAGAAAAATCTACATCCGTGTCTTGCTGATTAGAGAGCAGATAATCACGATTAAAGGAGTCTTTTAATCCTGAAATGAGGTCATATTCGGGTTGCCAGTTTAATTCAGTTTGGGCTTTATGAATATCGGCAAAAAAATGTTGGGGTCTGAGGGGAAAGGCTTTTTTCTTGCCAAAATCAAAGTCTTTGGGATTGTAGTGAACAATTTTTAGATTATCTGCGGATTTTCCTGCGGCGATCGCGGCGGCCTTAGCTAAACCATCAAAAGTCACATAGCGATCGCCCGAAATATTATAAATTTGTCCAAGGGCTTGGGGATTGCCTAACACCGCGACCATTGCTGAAGCTAAGTCCTGGACATGGCCAAATTGGGTAAAGTGTAGACCATTGCCTGGAATCGGAATGACGCGATCGCGGACAATACGATCAAAAAACCAGGCTTCGAGGGGATTATAATTTTGCGGGCCGTAAATATACACAGGCCGAATAGCTGTCCAGGGAACACCACTTTCGGCTAAATAGGCTTCGGTTTCAAATTTTCCCTTGTGGCGACTGTTGGGATCAACCGCATCTCCTTCAATATGGGGCATTTGGTCAGATTGGAGATAAACTCCCGCCGAACTGACATAGACAAATTGTTTAACCTGGTCTTTGAATAACTCAACTAAAGGCTTAGTATCACTTAATTCTCGCCCGTTATTGTCGTAAACAACATCAAATTGTTCTTCTTTTAATTTTTCTGTTAACTGCTCAATATCTTGGCGATCGCCGTGAATTTGTTGAATGCCCTCAATGGGAGCAGGTTTCTTGCCTCGATTAAACAGAACAACTTCATGGCCCTGCTCTACGAGTGCTTTCGTTAAATAAACACCAATAAAACGGGTTCCCCCCATAATTAATATCCGCATCATTACCCTCTCTTTGTTGATTTTTTTGATTTAATAAGCTGTTAATCATTCAAGACACATACAGGCAAGGG
>JBEIFD010000771.1:0-1738 GCA_040382535.1 Merismopediaceae cyanobacterium | reverse complement strand
GTGGCGATCGCGGAAATTAATCCCGTCAGACTCAAGCAAGTCCGTCAACAAATGCCTTCTTTGCAACATCGAGTTTTTCGTTAAATGTCAACATCCTCTTTAACGTTTTAATGCCAGGGTTAAACCGTCCGCGATCGCCACAACACTCAAATTAATACGGGAATCCTGATGGAGTTTTTGATTAAACTCTCGGATTGCCTGGGTTTGCTTATCCGTAATTGTTGGATCAACAACTTTTCCCGACCAAAGAACATTATCAATCAGAATTAAACCGTCAGGACGAAGGAGAGTTAAAGCCCGTTCATAATAATTTTCATAATTTCGTTTATCGGCATCGATAAAAGCCAGATCAAAGCTTCCTGTTTCCCCTTCGGCAATTAGTTTTTCCAAAGTTTCTAAAGCTGGAGCAATTCGGAGATCGATTTTTTCCGAAACCCCCGCCCTTCCCCAAAAGTCCTTCGCGATCGCGGTATATTCTTCGCTAATCTCACAGGCAATCAGCTTGCCGTCAACGGGTAAGGCTAGGGCAACCGCTAAAGCACTGTAACCCGTAAAAACGCCAATTTCCAAGGTCTTTTTCGCGCCCATTAGTTGCACCAACAACGCCATCAATTGGCCCTGTTCGGGAGAAATCTGCATCTGAGCCATCGACAACTTAGCCGTTTCTCCCCGTAATTGCCTCAAAATATCGGGTTCTCTGAGGGAAATCGATTGGATGTAATCAGCAAGCGTTTCTTCTAACCCCGTCGTTTGTTTAGTCATTTTTACTCACTTTTACCCACTTTATAAATTAGGAAGATTAATCTAGGAAATCGTATCGGGATCAATTCCCTGCGCCCTCAATATGGCAGCTAATCGTTCTGCTCGTTGATATTCCGATTCAGCTCGTTGATATTCCGAATCTGCCCTTTGCTTTTCCCGTTGAGCCAATTCCGTTCCCCAGAGCAGTAATTCTCCTTCTTTTGACCACCACCTCAACCAAGACTGATGATGATTTTCGCGATCACCTTCCCACACACCTAAATAGAGGTCTAACACTTCAATCCAATACCGTCCTGATGCTTCGGGAAACTGGAGTTGATATTCTCCACTATTGCCCAATTGATAGACCTCTAAACGGGTAGATTCCAAATCAAAAATCACGTAGTAGGGAATCTTGAGGATTTTTTCATAAAAGAACCATTTTCCTGGCGGATAGGTCGGCTTACTCGAATATTCTGTTCCGTCGGTATCCGAGAGAAATTCCATCGCGATCGCGGGTGTATCGCCTTGAAGTTGGGGAGTATAGCTCCGTTCCACTTCATTTCTGGGAACCGTTATCTGGGCAATATAAGACCAATCGGGAGCTTTTACCACGAATTTTCCATCTAATCTGGCACAAATTCCATAATTCGTGGTTGTCAGGCTGTTTTCTGATAATTTTCCCGTATTAAATAAACTATCGGTCAAAGCGGCGGCGAGGGTGGGTTGATTAATATTGTCCACAGGATCATCAGGGAGAAGAAAATCATCGGGCAGTTTTTCCCAACTAATCGTGGAGGAAACCGCAGTAGGGGAAGGGATTAAGGCTTGTACCATCGGGCTAAACTTCCATCAAGATACTATCAATAGTTTAAGAAATTTTTGATACAATTACAATCGAGATTTCTTTTATTATCTAATTTTAGCTAAGTCAATTATCTTTGCCTCTTTTAAATAGTAAGCATTTTAAGCAATGAGAGGCAGAAAATCAACAATT
>JBEIFD010000770.1:0-1741 GCA_040382535.1 Merismopediaceae cyanobacterium | reverse complement strand
TCAGTTTTCATTGTTTATTTGTAATAGCGATCGCCCCTTACCCCTGAATAAAAAGATAAAACGCGATCGCCCGAAAAAAGCTTTAGGATAGACTTCCACAATGACTTAACCAGTTTTCCAAATCACTCATCTCCACAAAATCGAGTAACGCTTCTCCCAAATCTCCTAACTCGGCGATCGTCAACGCTTTAATCTGTTGGTTAACTTCCGGAGTTAAAGTTCCATATTTTCGAGTTAACTGACGTAAAATTAGATCAGCCTCTCCAGCAAGAAGCCCAGCTTGAAGTCCCTCCTGCCTTCCGACTTCCACAACTTCTTGATAAAAACGGGATTGGGTAATGTCTGTTGTTTTGAGGTCTAACATTCTTAAAATCTCCTGAGTACCCAAATGGGGAAATTTATTAACCAGTATAGTCTCAATTAAGTTTAACCTTTGTTGAAAGGTTGTTTGTGTCTCAGACTCTTCTAGGATATGCCGACTCAGGTGAAAAGCTTCGGCTTCTTCAAGCACTAAAAGTTTGAGTAACGCCAAGTTGGGGCTAATGTCGGCACGCGGCAAGAGGTCTTCCAGGTATAAACACTTGACTTGCTCCCGTAGCAAAACTTGATAGGGAACGCTTTCACCGAGGTATTGTTGTCGGTTATGCAGAATCAATAAACCTTGCCAGGGACGCTTTTCTGGATACTGCTGGAGATAAAGAAAAATTTCGGCAAAATATCGTCCATAAAAGCCCGCATCAGATTGCATTTGTGCTTCAAGAAAAATCAAGGGAATATTCCAATTTTCCGACTGGGGAATAAACAATCCGTCCAGTCTAAATTCTCGTTCCTTGATAACAGGAGCAATGTAATCAAATTCGCAATCATGGGGAATATTAGGGATTAATTCCGCAATTATCCCCGGCATTGTTAAAAATAGTTGATAGAACCACTTATCAGTTTTCATTGTTTATTTGTAATAGCGATCGCCCCTTACCCCTGAATAAAAAGATAAAACGCGATCGCCCTAAAAAATAGCAATTGCAATTTGAATACCTTGCTGCACCCGTTGTAAAGATTCCAGAGAAACGGAACCATAGGGGCCATGCTCTAGGTAAATCTTGCGGACAGCAGAAATATTGTCACATAAAACCAAAGAATCCTTGCTCAACCCACCCTCTCCAGCTTTGATTAGAATACGAGTAGGTGTTTCTCCACCCGATAAGTCACTGGTCAATGGAACGACTAAAACACTACTAGAAAACTGATTTCTGATATTGAGAGAAATCACTAAAGCGGGGCGTTTTTTTGTATCTCCTAACGTTTTTAAAGCTCGAATTAAATAAATTTCTCCCTGACGAGGATAAGGACTCTCTTCCATTTTAAAGTCCTTCTGCTTCCAAAATTTCTTCCATTTGGTTTTGGGCAAGTTCTCCCCAGTCCTGCTCAAATTGTTGCTCAGTCGGTTTTAGATTTTGGTAAAAAGTGCGTAACTGTTCTTCGATTCGCTGATGATGCCATAGTCGCAAACCTTCTTCAACGGCGGCTGAACGATTTTCTGTGAGCAGATCAATCTCTTTAAGTAGCTTGGCATCAACGGTAATAGATATTCTTTGCTTTGTACTTAATTGCGTCATAGTAAGGACAAAAATCATATTCTGGGTATGATAAATCATCATATCAAATCAAAAATCTAACAGTTCGCCCCTTAACTGATGATAAAAAGATAAAAAGCGATCGCGGTTAAGTTGTTGGTAAACCC
>JBEIFD010000769.1:0-1751 GCA_040382535.1 Merismopediaceae cyanobacterium | reverse complement strand
TCCCCCTGTTGTTGGTTCAGAACACGTTGCGATCGGCAATTGGTTGAGTGGTTCCGTCATCGCAGTTGCCCTTTTAGGAATGGCCTATCCTATTTTTTCCAAAATCATTAATAACGATATTTTTTCAAAAGAACCTTTTCGTGTCTTTTTTGTGATTGCTATTTTTATTTTAAGTGTTACTTCCTTTGTCTTTTTATTCAAAGCAAAAACCAAACATTGGCGGGGTATTTTTGCAACTTTAACAGGAATGGGATTAATTATTTTAGGATTTCAACCAGAAGTTTATCGTCGAGATAGTGAATGGTTTGTTTCCCATTATTACTATGGAATTACGGCGGCTTTATTGATGATATTTTCAGTGGCGATCGTCCAAGATATTTATCAAGATCGAAAAAATAATTGGCGAAAAGCTCATATCATTCTCAATTGTTTTGCTCTATTATTATTTATCGGTCAGGGAATAACAGGCGCAAGAGATTTATTAGAAATTCCTCTACATTGGCAAGAACATTATATTTATCAATGTGATTTTATGAATAAAACTTGTCCTGAGCCAAAATAAAATGTTAATTTAAGATTAGTATTTTAACCATATTTTATATTTTTAATGATGAATGACAGAATCTTTAGCCTAGAATCCCACGTCCGTTTCTCCGATGAATCAGCGACGGTAACGGAAATTATTCAGACAGAAAGTTCCAGTATTGCAATTTGGGGTGTTAAACCTGGACAAATTGTTCAGCCTCACCGACATCCCGATGGGCAAGATACTTGGGTAATGCTCAGAGGAACTTTAACCTATTATTTGGGCAATGGTGAAAGCCAAAGTTTGAATACGGGTGAAATTGCGATCGCAGACAAAAATCAGATTCATGGGGCAGTGAATAACAGTAGCGAGGATGCGGTATTTGTTTCTATTTATTCTGCTCCTCAAATTGGCTATGAAAAGGCTTTATTTTAAGCTATTATTTCTCTTTTGATAATTCAATTTCTCCTAAGCAGAAATTTCGCGATCGCCGACAGATTCTCCAATATAATTCCTATGATCAATCTAGATTAAAAATCTTAAACCAATGATGAAGGCTAACAATAGACAGAAGTTTATCAGTCAAGTTCCTAGCCCAATTTATCTGGCGATCGCCGTTTTGATTTTCGCCGCTTCTAGTTCAGTTACCCGTAAAATTGTTGAAATTGGACAAACTAATTTGATTGATGGCAGAAATCCCATTTCACTCTGTAATGTTTTATTTGTCGGTAATCTTTGTGCATTAGCATTCATGATCATCATTTTCCATCCCGACTGGAAACTGAAAAAACTCAAAGCGATCAGTCGTAAGAATTGGATATTGTTAACGATTACAGGAATATTATCAGGTGCGATCGCGCCCGCCCTAATTTTTACCGCTCTTGGACAAACCAATATTACCAATATCGTGCTAATTGGACGTATTGAACCCATTTTAACCTTATTATTGAGCTTTTTATTATTAGGTTCTCAGATTAATTTTTGGACAATGGCAGGATCAATTGTTTCCCTAGCTGGAGTCGCGGCGACTATCTTTTTCGGAAGTTCAGGACAAATAATGAACTTGGGACAATTTCAGCTTGGATTTGGAGAAATTTGTGTTGCGATCGCAGCAATTATTACCTCTATTTCAACCGTTATTGGTAAACGACAATTGCAGTCTATCCCTTTAGGCATTTTCACAATTTATCGAAATATTTTAGGAACAATAATCTTTTTTTTATTG
>JBEIFD010000768.1:0-1769 GCA_040382535.1 Merismopediaceae cyanobacterium | reverse complement strand
TGTGGGGGATTTTGCGAGTTTTGCCAAAATTTTTGCAGGCTTTTATTTTGGCAAAGGTATTGCTATCTATTTTAAAACATTGACCAATATGCAAAATCAAATTATCCTCAATATCGAATACTGCCAAGAAAACAATCAAAATTATTTTGTAGCCACCAGTCCCGACATTCAAGGACTTGTTGCCGAAGCCGATACCATAGACGCGGCGATCGAAATCGCTAAAGATTTGATTCCTATTCTGTTGGAACTTGATCAAACAAAAGCTGAACATCCCTGTATCACCTTGACGACCGCAAGTCACTTTCAAATTCCCCTTATGGCATCGTAGAAATGGGCAAACTATCTGGCTTTACTTACCGAGAAGTAATCCGTAAACTGAGAAAAATAGGCTTTGAATTTTATCGAACAGGTAAAGGCGATCATGAAATTTGGTTTAATCCTCAAACACGCTTAAAAACCACTATCCCTCATCATAAAGAAATCCGAGAAGGAACTCTTCATAATATTCTCAAACAATGCCAAGTTAGTATTGATGAATTCCTTAATCTGTAAGGCGATCTGTCAATACCTCTCATTCTCACTCAACAACTGGAAATTCCCCTCCTTCAAGACTGTCAAGAACTCCTCGCCAAAATTCAGGCTACATTAGCAGAAAATTCAAAACCCTATAACAATGAGGAAAAATTATGAATATAAAAGATTATCCCTTAGCTCAAGAATTGATTATTGATAATCAAGGTCATATTCAGCAAGTCATCCTTAACTTTGAAGATTATCAACAAATGATTGAAACCTGCGAAGATACAGGACTTTATCGTGCCATGATAGCTGTTAAAGATGAAACTCCCTTAAGCCTTGAGGAAGCTCTAATTGAATTAGAAAAAGAATGAAAACCAATTATCTTCCTACTTTTATTAAAGATATTAAAAGTCTAAAAAGTACATCCTCTTACTCAGCCATAAAAAACCTTGTCTTTACTGATATTTTAGCAGTTCAAAATCTTAAGGAAATAAGCAATCTTAAAAAATTAAAAGGAGATGATAATGCCTATCGCATCCGAGTCGGTGATTATAGAATTGGCTTTTTTCTTGAAGATAATACAATTACTTTTGCTCGTGTTCTTCATCGCAGAAAAAGGAACAGAAAAAATAGCCGTTGAAATTAAGAGCTTTACACGTTCTTCTGACATGAAAGACCTCCAAGAAGCAGTGGGTCAATTTGTCGTTTATGCCCATCTTTTAAGGCGTTATTATCCCGAATATAAACTATTTCTGGCTGTTAGCGAAAACACCTGCAAAACAGTATTTGAAGAAGAAGCAGGTCAAACCTTAATTGAAGATGGTATTATTCAGTTATTTAGTTTTGATCCCAACCAGGAGGTATTTGTACGATGGCTTCCTTAATTGCCCAATATCGGCAAATTATTGAAAAAACATTCCAAGATTATGCCGACTTCCTCGACACTGATCACCAAATCCAAATCGAATTAGTCCTAGATCAAACCCGCGATCGCTATTTATTGGTTGAAACAGGTTGGCAAAATGGTTATCGAATCTACGGAACCCTATTACATATTGATATTATTGATCAAAAAATTTGGATTCAACACGACGGAACCGAGGATGGTATCGCCGATGAATTAGTTGCCGCAGGAATCCCACAAAACCAGATTATTTTAGCCTTTAAATCCCCTGAAATTAGACCCTATACAGGCTTTGCTGTAGCTTAAAATTCAAACCGAATTAGTTTTAGCTCAAAGACGCGATCTC
>JBEIFD010000767.1:0-1784 GCA_040382535.1 Merismopediaceae cyanobacterium | reverse complement strand
CGGCTAATCGTTGGGCTTTCCCATTAACCACAGGAGCGGGAGATTCATTGGCTGAACTGGCTACCATCAATCCTGTGCGATCTACGATGAAAACCGTACCCGACTCACTAATTTTTAAATCCTTTAAAAAACGACTAATTTGCGATAATTCTAAATCAATACCCAGAACACCCAGTAGTTTTTTTTGTGAGTCATAAACAGGTGCGCTGGCAGAAAGACTAATGTGATTGGGTAGATCTCCCCAGGTATAAATTTCGCTCCAGATGGGTTTCCCCGCTTTGACTGCATCCAAATACCAGGCGCGATTGTTGGTTTGAGGATTTTTAACTGTGCCTAATAATTTTCCGCGATCGCCCGCTTCATTCACGGCATAATATTTATATAAATTGGGATTAGCGGGGGAAATTTCGCCGATTTCTAGACCGTCATTCTCACTATAACCAGCTCCGATAAATCCCCCTTCTTTACTGCCAAAATTCACATAGGCAAAATCAAAAGACTGTCCTTGATGATAAAAATATTTACCCAACGCATTAAAATCCTTGAGATCTAAAATTCCTGCATTAACCGCATCCAGATTGATGTGATTAACATTTTGGGCAATCCCTAAATAAGTATCCAAATGTTGATTAATGCGATCGCCCACCTCTACCATCAGACGATTGGCCATCTCTTCGGTCGATTTTTGGCAACTATCATAGGATAAATAGCCGACTAATCCGACAGCACCGACAATTTGCAATACAAAGGGAATAACCAGCACCCATCCCAGGGGAATATTCCTAAGAATTTTTCGGGAGAATAAAGTCTTTTTTGTCATTTTTAAGCGATTTTTCCTTCGCTATTAGTTATTAATTCGTTTTATAGCAGTATTCATAAAAGTGAGGGATTGCCAAAGCTTGATTAACAAGGGGCTTAAGCCCCTTGCCTGTACCTCATACGACTGCACACCGCTATAAGTATTTTTAAATAAGGCGTAAAATTACCACAAGAATTCACCCTGTTTATCTATAATAGCGAAAAATGACATCGGGTTGCAGTTGACTTAGGTTTTTCTGGTACTTCGATGCGATCGCGGGTTAAAATAACCTAGAGAAAAAAAGATAATTGACTAGGATCAATAATTTGTAAAGTTATACTAATAGCCAACTCCAATTTTTTTACTTTACTTAATATTCCCTATAAAACATCAATTGTGATCATGACCACCTTAATTTCTTTGATCACCTCTAACGAAACTTGCATTAAAGCGATTTGGGATGAGTAAATTCAGTTTTTTGTTATCATAAAATGTTAAAAGTTAATTACTTTCAGAATTGACTTCCCGTAAAATGGTAGTCGGGAGAGCTTTTGACGGTAAAAAAATCGCATCTAGCGCACCGTTTAAGGTTTCAGACATCGCAATTTGATTTTCATACACCACAACGACCCGTGCTAAGGTGGGTAAACTATTTTTCTCGGCTTCTAAATAGAGGGGTTCAACATATAACAAAGATTGCTCAATGGGAATAACCAATAAATTTCCCTGAATGACCCGTGAGCCTTCCCGATTCCAGAGAGTAATTTGTTCAGAAATAACAGGGTCTTGATTAATTAAAGCTTCGATTTGTTCTGGCCCATAAACTAATTGTTCCTTGGGTAAGGTATAGAGGAGTAATTTACCGTAATTTTCTTGATCAGAACGGGCAAATAAAAGGGAGATTAAATTATTGCGACCATTGGGAGTATAGACATGGGAAAGAACAAATTCTTCTGCTTGATTTTCTATTCCTGCTAATTTCATG
>JBEIFD010000766.1:0-1797 GCA_040382535.1 Merismopediaceae cyanobacterium | reverse complement strand
CCCCTGTATGATCGATTAAAAATGAGTTACAGCAAACTCAAATCAACCATTACAGGCGTTTGGGATGTTCAGAAATTAGCTGATCCTATTGGTGAAATTACCATTCATCGGGAATTAGATCAAGGTCTAGTTTTAAAAAGAATGAGTTGTCCCTTGGGCGTTTTAGGCGTAATTTTTGAAGCCCGTCCCGAAGCTCTCATTCAAATTACCAGTTTAGCGATTAAATCGGGAAATGGAGTAATTTTAAAGGGTGGAAAAGAGGCAATTCGTTCCTGTCAAATATTAGTAGAAGTAATTAAGAAAGGTTTAGCAAAAACAAAAGTCAATGCAGAAGCCATTCAATTATTAACCACAAGAGAAGAAATTAAAGAATTATTAACTCTAGAGAAATATGTGGATTTGATTATTCCAAGAGGTTCTAATGAATTTGTCCGTTATATTCAACAAAATACCCAAATTCCTGTGTTGGGTCATGCCGATGGTGTTTGTCATTTATATCTAGATGAAGCGGCAGATTTTACTAAAGCGATCGCGATTACCGTAGATTCTAAAACCCAATATCCTGCGGCTTGTAATGCGATTGAAACACTTTTAGTTCATGAAAAAATTGCAGACGAATTATTGCCAAAATTAGCGGTTGCTTTAAGCGAGAAAAATGTGATCCTTAAAGGCGATCAAAAAACCCAATCAATTATTACGGTTTTACCTGCAACGGAAGCGGATTGGCAGACGGAATATTCGGATTTAATTTTGTCAATTAAAATAGTGAATAACCTAGAAGAGGCGATCGCCCATATTCATCGCTACGGCTCAAAACATACCGAGGGCATTGTCACGGAAAACTCAGAAACCGCCAGAAAATTTTGCAATCAAGTCGATGCGGCGGGAGTTTTTCAAAACTGTAGCACCCGTTTTGCCGATGGTTTTCGCTACGGTTTTGGGGCAGAAGTGGGCATTAGTACCCAAAAAATGCCGCCTCGTGGGCCAGTGGGTTTGGAAGGTTTAGTTACCTATAAATATCAATTAATTGGAGATGGTCACTTAGTAGAAACCTATAGTGGAGTAGAGGCTAAACCCTTTACCCATCAAGACTTATAAACTTTATTCTATTTCCGTGTTTTTAAAAAGTATTTTGAAGACAGAATCTTAAGGGCATAATATATTATGTCCCTACGTTTGTGGGTATTTTTAGTGTGTTACAGTTATATTTTGTTATTTATGTTGAATTTTTAACATATAACTATCATTACGGGCTATCATTACTTGAAAATGACGCTACAATAAAAAAGCTTTTCCAGATATTATTCTTAAACCCAAATATTCCTAACTCTAAATCCTCAGAAGAAACCTTAAGTTTTTATTAAATTTTATGACGGCAATACTCGTAAATCCATCTGATATTATTGTTGATCCTGAAGTGACAGCTCCTCTTAAGTCAATAGAAACGGGAATTTATGTCGCGATTCATGGACATTTTTATCAGCCTCCTAGAGAAAATCCCTATTTAGATACGATTGAGCGTCAACCGAGTGCTTCTCCTTTCCATGATTGGAATGAACGCATTTATCATGAATGTTATCGCCCGAATGCTTTTGCCCGTATTCTTAGCGATCGCGGCGAGATTCTAAAAATTGTTAATAATTTTGAATATCTAAGCTTTAATATCGGCCCTACCCTGATGTCCTGGCTAGAAAGCTATGACCTCGAAGCCTATCAACGCATTATTGATGCCGATCGTAAAAGCCGCGATCGCCTGAATGGCCACGGTAACGCGATCGCCCAGGTTTATAACCACAT
>JBEIFD010000765.1:0-1813 GCA_040382535.1 Merismopediaceae cyanobacterium | reverse complement strand
TTTTTGATTTTGAGTAGAAATTATTTACCCATTCCCAATTGTTGGGCTTTTTGATAAACCTTACCTTCCGTTAACAAAGAAGGCGCGATTACCACTTCGACTTGCTGCATTTCTTTGATGGTTTTTGCTCCCAGAGTTCCCATACTGGTTTTCAAGGCTCCCAACAAATTATGGGTTCCATCATCCAGCTTGGCAGGGCCCGTGAGAATTTCCCGAATCGTTCCCGTTGTTCCTACACTAATGCGAGTTCCCCTCGGCAGAACAGGACTAGGCGTTGCCATTCCCCAGTGATAACCGCGACCAGGAGCCTCAGCCGATCGCGCGATCGGAGAACCAATCATCACCGCATCTGCACCACAGGCAATACATTTACAAATATCACCGCCCGTAATAATTCCCCCATCGGCAATCACAGGGACATAACGACCCGTTTCTGCATAATAATCATCTCTAGCAGAGGCACAATCGGCAACCGCCGTCGCCTGGGGAATCCCTACGCCTAAAACCCCGCGAGAAGTACAGGCAGCCCCTGGCCCAATCCCCACAAGAACTGCCGCTGCTCCTGCTTTCATCAAACTTAAGGAGACTTCGTAGGTGACGCAGTTTCCCAGAATAACAGGCATGGGCATTTCTTGACAAAATTTCCCCAAATCTAGCATTACTACCGATTCAGGCGAAAGATGATCAGTGGAAACAACAGTTGCTTGAATAAAGACCAAATCTGCCTTGGCTTCAGCGACAATTTTTCCGAATTTAGACGCTCACGCAGGGGTCAGACTGACTGCCGCAATGCCATTCTGCGCTTTGATTTCAGCAATACGCTTTTGGATTAAATCAGGCTTAATTGGCTCTGCATAGAGTTCTTGCATTAATCCAACAAATTCTGTTTTCCCGACTGATGCGATACGATCCAGAATGGGATTAGGGTCTTCGTAGCGGGTTTGAATGCCTTCCAAATTAAGAACCCCTAACGCGCCCAATTCGGACAATAGGGCCGCCATTTTGCTATCTACTACCCCATCCATTGCACTGGCAATAATGGGAATTTCTCGTTCGATGCCACCGATTGTCCAGCGTGTATCAGCTAAACTCGGATCTAAGGTACGCACTCCGGGGACTAGTGCAATTTCGTCGATGCCATAGGCTCGGCGGGCCGTTTTACCCCGTCCAATAGTAATATTCACGCTTTTCTAATTTTTATCCCAAGGCTATTTTGCTTAGATTATCAAATTTTCTACCTAATTGGGAATGATTCTTTGCCAAAGTTTCCCTGAAAAGACCGCTTTAACTGGGATTGAGCTTTCTAAAAAATCTTGACTCTAGGCATCCTTAACGTTTTTTCAACTGTCGTTTTGCTTTGAACTTTTTTAACCCTTGAGTTGATAGACTCTTTCCCACTGCTCTGGCGATACTTTAAAATTGGTGCTATTTGGGGCTTTGATCACCAGTAGATCTTTTAGGATTGGGTCTTGTTTTAATTCGTGTTTACGGAGGGGTTGACCTAATAGCTTTCTCAGAAAACGAAGTTGGGCGCGGGGTTTGTCTTTTTTGGCACTGACGGGAATTGTCCAGTATTCGGCATCGGGAATTTTTTCGAGGAGTTGGGGCGGTTCGATGATTTCTGCGATCGCGTAAATGCCCGCATCAGGGCCCGCAATCCAAACTAAAACCCCATCTCCAACTTGCATTTCTTTAGCATAACGAGTCACTAACCAGGGCATGGTCTCAAAAGCTTGTATTGCCTCTTGAATTCGATAATATTTGGGATTTCCTTGAAATAACCAATGATTCATTACCCAGTCCTCAATGATTC
>JBEIFD010000764.1:0-1832 GCA_040382535.1 Merismopediaceae cyanobacterium | reverse complement strand
TTTAGGATTACTACTTTTGCCAAGCCTCGCTTGAAAGAAAGTTTACCGTTAAAGTCTTCTCTACTCTCTGGACTAAATTGGCAAAGGTATTGAATAATAATAAATATTTGCTCGGTTGGTAACATTTAGTTTGTATTAATCACCATAAAAATAAGTCATTATCATTGAGATCGAAGAGATTAATTTGCTCAAGATTGATATTAACTTGTACCAAATTCTGTAGGGGCTTAGTTTCTAAGTCTTATGTTCTATGGATTTGGAAACCAAACCCCTACGAAAATTTAAAGATCGCCAACAGAGAAAAAATCAATATAACTCATATTTGAGAAGTGTACAGGGAAGGGGGCCGTTATAAATAGGAATACGACGAGAAGCTTTAAGCCCAATTTTCTTGCCTAACTCCTTATTTCCCGTCAAAACGTAGGCTGTCCAGCCTTTAAAGCGTTGCTTGAACACATCTCCCAATAATTTATACAGCGCGCCCAACTCCTGTTCTTCCCCCACACGGATACCGTAGGGCGGATTGCAGATAAGAATACCGCGATCGGCAGGAGCTTCAACTTCGGCTAGAGCTTTGTGTTGGAAATATAAATGTTCTTCCAGTCCACTGGCTTTGGCATTATCTCTCGCTTGACTGACAATGTTGGCATCGGCATCACTGCCCCAAATCACCGAGGGTAGTTCGGTCAGGGTTTGTTGTTGGGCTTCTGCTTGTAATGCTTGCCAGAGGGTTTCATCAAAGTCTGGCCAATTCTGAAAGGCAAAGGAATTATAAAGCCCTGGCGCAACTTTTAGGGCAATTAACGCCGCTTCAATGGGTAAAGTTCCCGAACCACAGAGGGGATCTAAAAAAGGCAAGTCGGGTGTCCATTCCGCGATCGCGAGTAAAGCTGAAGCCAAGGTTTCCTTGAGGGGAGCCAGACCCATTGCAGGCCGATAACCGCGACGATGGAGACTAAAACCCGAACTATCAAGACTAATGACACAATTATCGCGATATATATGGGCATTAATAATAATATCGGGATATTCGGTATCAATATCAGAACGTTTACCCGTTTTTGTTCGCTGTTGATCGACGATCGCGTTTTTGACCTGTAGCGCGGTGAAATGACTATGATTGAGATTGCGATTACTGCCCGTGCAATTTACCAAAAATGCTTGATTCGTTTGGATATAATCTAACCAATTAATACTCTGGACACCCTGATATAGTTGCTCTGCATCCCGACTCTTGACCTCTGCAATGGGAACCAATACCCGAAAAATCACCCTAGACCACAAATTGATGCGATAAAGCGTTTCCTGATTACCCTGGAAAGAAACTCCCGTAAATTCAGGTGTGGCATCGATCGCCCCCAAACGGGTTAATTCCTGGGCCGCAATTTCTTCTAAACCTCTGGCAACCGTTGCAAAATAGTTTTGGGTAGAACTCGTGGGTGGATCAATGCCGATTAATACGATATAAAAATCATAGATTATTTGAGGTCATTAATTTTTTATTGAGTAACTGTTAGGACTTACGCATTGTCAAAAAACATGATGTATGCACCAAAGCAGAATGGTACCAAAAGCTACTTTTTGATGAATTAAAAAGATAATTTAAGGGATTTTGCCATGTTTTCTCTCAGTATGCGAATTTCTTAAAATGCCTCAAATGGCGCAATTGCGTTGTTTCATAATTAGATTGATCTGTCAATGCGTAAGTCCTAGATACAGCAATTCTAAATTTGAAAAATCAGGAGGAATTAGCGGGGAGCAGAGGGTCAAATTGCTCAAGCATAAAATCAAGAAGGTGTTGCCAGTGATCAAAGACAAAATAAGTAGTAAGA
>JBEIFD010000763.1:0-1834 GCA_040382535.1 Merismopediaceae cyanobacterium | reverse complement strand
TTTGCCCCTGACTCCTTGGACAAAATGCCTAAGTTGATTAAAGACGTTTTTTCTTCTGGAATTTCAGCAGGCGCGGTAACCGCGTTGTTATTAAATATTATTCTTCCAGGAAAACGAGGGGGGAGTGACCATCATCATGAATAATTTAATAATAAGAAAATTGAAATAATTTCTATTGGGGAAACAATATGATGTCTGTTCATGGATTTCCTTAACGTTTTTGGGCATGGTTAATTTCAGAACATTTTGGGGAATAATAGGGTTAATATAATTTCAACCAATGTCGGAAATCGATTATGGCCCAGTTACCTCCCCAATGTGCGAATCTCCGTGAACAGGTCAACCAATTGCTGGATCTACTTCACCAAGAAGTTACCCTACGTTCACAATTCAATACCAGTAAAATTGAAACTTCCCTCAAAAAAGCGATCGCCCACAAATTTGAGATTGTTTTTGCGGGGGCTTTTAGTGCAGGCAAGTCGATGCTCATTAACGCGCTGTTAGAAAGGGAATTGCTCTACAGTGCGGAAGGTCACGCCACAGGAACGGAATGTCACATTGAATATGCCGAACCAGGCAAGGAAGAAGTGGTTTTAACTTTCCTGAGTGAAGTGGAAATTCGTGAACAGGTTACAGCACTGTGTCATCGTTTGAATCTGCAAGCCGTCAGTAATATTAATCAACCCGAAACCGTTCAACTTTTGGAACAACAATGCCAAAAAATCATTGAACAGGAAGGGGGAGCGAGTAAGTCAGATAAAGCCAAACAAGCCTATGGTTTAATTCTCCTTTTAGATGGATTTAGTCAAAATCGTGACAAAATTCACACGATGAATAATGCGACCTATTCAATGGAACAATTGAATTTTTCCAATTTAACAGAAGCCGCAGGTTATGCTCGTCGGGGTAGCAATAGCGCAGTTCTCAAACGTTTGGATTATCGTTGCTGTCATCCTCTCTTGCAAGACGGTAATGTTTTAGTGGATTTGCCAGGAATTGATGCGCCCGTGAAAAAAGATGCGGATTTAACCTATCGCAAAATTGAAGATCCTGATAGTTCTGCCGTTGTCTGTGTTTTAAAAGCGGCTTCGGCAGGGGAAATGACCACCGAAGAAACGGAATTATTAGAGAAAATGCGCTCTAATTTGGGAATCCGCGATCGCGTTTTTTATGTTTTTAATCGTATTGATGATACCTGGTACAATACCCAATTGCGTCAACGGTTAGAAAGTTTGATTCAAAATCAGTTTCAAGGCAATTCCAAGCTCTATCAAACCAGTGGTTTATTGGGCTTTTTTGGCAGTCTGATTAAACAAACCACAGGACGCGATCGCTTTGGCTTAGATAGCATTTTTGCTGATAGTATTAAGGGCATTAATGGCGAAGAAGAAACCCCTCAATTTGTCAATGAATTTAACAATTATTGCGGTAATTCTAAAAAGCTATTAACTCGTACTGACTTCAAAGTTTCCGTAAATAGCTATGAAACCCCCAATGAAAATTATGTCCGCATTTTGAGTGAATGGGGAACACCTTTATTGGATCAACTCATTCAAGATAGCGGTATTAAAAGTTTTCGGGATGGAGTAACTCGTTATCTTGCAGAAGAAAAGTATCCTGAATTATTTAAAACGCTTGCCGATGATTTACAACCCCTTTGTATTAGTCTCAAAAGTGCCGTAATAGTTCAGAGGGAAAAAATCTTATAATCTAAAAGTCATTGAAGAAAAACACCTACTAGAGACAGGCGAAATTTACGAAAATGATTGGGATAAAACTCCAGTCAGCGTCAAAAACTTGGTGTTGAAATTAGTTGGAGAGATAGAGAAACTAA
>JBEIFD010000762.1:0-1836 GCA_040382535.1 Merismopediaceae cyanobacterium | reverse complement strand
GTCTAACTGGGTTGTTTTTTAGCAATCTTTTTTCTTGGCTATCTTGATTTGATTGGGAATCCGATTTCCTTTTTTTCCAAGACAAGCTCTTGACTTTTAAGACAGTCGCTACCGAGACAATTTTGACAATGCAAAGTGTATCTAAATTTAGGGGAAATAACAATTTTTTTCATTCTTCTTCAGACGATTCCATAATGACTTGTAATTCCGCGATCACCTCTTCCACCATATAGCTTTCGTCGCGTGAGTTAATGAAATGTAACGTGCCTTTTAATTGTCCATAACGTGATTTATTTTTGTTGGATCGCATTCATTTTCCCGAAAGATCCAGAAAACAAGTTGAATATTACTCAAGGTAGCCGAATTTAATCATCACTGGCTTTCTTTTTGGTTTCCTGCTCAATTTTGCTAATCATCAACTGATTATTGACAGGTGGGTTATTTTTGATAAATTCACTACACTAATTTTATAGAGACCCTGGTTAAAATGGGTCGTTGTCACGTTTGATCGGTAGGATTAACCATGTCTTATTCCTTTGACGTTTTAGGGATTACCCCTATTTTCACTTTTTTTAATTATCAGCAGGAAGTTGAACAAAATCCCCGACGCAGTACCGCCTATTTGGGAAGTTATCAATGTTCCTTAGAAGGATTTATTCAAGCGACCGAGATGATTCCCCAAAAACCTGATTGGGACTGGGATGATGTGGTTAAACAGATTATCGATTTTTGGCTTGGTCACGAAGAAAATATTCAACAATGGAAAAAGGAACTAACCACTATCGGCGAAGATAGCTTGATCGTGGCTAGAATCGCCAATATTGATCTATTGAGAAGGGAGTTAGAATTCCTACTGTAGTCATTCCTTCTGTTTTAGGGTGAACCGTAGTCATCCGCACTGGTTTTAAGGGCCATTTTCATAAAAACAGCCTGGGCATTTTGGACTTGATCGTCTGGAGAGTGTCGTTGGATATATTTTCCATCGGATTGTAATTCCCAGGCATGACGATTATCAGCTAAAAGAATACCCAAAATTTCCTGTAATTCTAAAAACGCCTGGGGCGATTCGATGGGTGCGATCGCTTCGACTCGACGGCTTAAATTGCGTGTCATCCAATCGGCACTGCCAATATACATTTCTTCTTGACCATTATTATGAAAATAAAAGATACGGGAATGTTCTAGAAAACGTCCCACCACGCTGATCACGCGAATATTTTCACTCAATCCTTGTGTATTGGGTCGTAAACAACAAATTCCTCGAATAATCAGATCGATTTTTACCCCAGCTTGAGATGCGGCATAGAGAGCTTGAATAATCGGGGGATCAACGAGGGCGTTCATTTTGGCGACAATCCGACCACTTCCTCCTTTGCGGCTATGCTCTGCTTCTCGATCAATCATTTCAATCATGCGATCGCGCATATTAATGGGAGCGACCAGTAATTTCCGAAAATCCTTTTGGCGAGAATAACCCGTTAAGAGATTAAATAAATTGGTTAAATCCGTTCCCAGGTCTTCTCGACAGGTAAATAATCCTAAATCGGTATAAAGATTAGCCGTTTTGGGATTATAATTGCCCGTCCCAACATGAACATAACGACAAATTTTATTTTTTTCTTGACGAACCACTAAAATCGTTTTGGTATGGGTTTTTAATCCGACTAAACCATAGACGACATGAACTCCCGCCTGTTCTAATTTTTTCGCCCAATTAATATTATTTTCTTCATCAAAACGAGCTTTTAATTCCACCAAAACTGCCACCTGTTTCTGGTTAGCGGCGGCGGCAATGAGGGCATTAATAATCGGTGAATCCCCAGAGGTACGATAGAG
>JBEIFD010000761.1:0-1851 GCA_040382535.1 Merismopediaceae cyanobacterium | reverse complement strand
CTGCTTGCTTTCTTGTTTCACACCGTTTTGCAGCTTTTAGATGAGTCTTACCAGCGTATACGACGACTTTTAGGCACTCGAAGACGTTTTTTTTCGGACTTACGCACTCTTACTACTTATTTTGTCTTTGATCACTGGCACCACCTTCTTGATTTTATGCTTGAGCAATTTGACCCTCTGCTCCCCGCTAATTCCTCCTGATTTTTCAAATTTAGAATTGCTGCAGCAATACCGAGGGTATGACCTCTAGTTGATGAAAGATGGTATAATCAGGTTTCTAAAGAGAATCACTACCGAGTTTTAAAAGCCTTCTTTCTGATAAAAAATTTCTCTGGTTTCTCAAGTCATGACTTTTTTCCTTCCCGATCAAGCTTTAAATCAAACTGTCCAGACGATTCTAGACGCAACTTTTCAGGAATTTCCCAGTTTAAAACGGGATCAAATTGCTCTTACTTGGATCGTTTATGATGTGCCAGTGATTGTCAATACGGGCGGGGCGATCTCGGCAGAAGAGTTTTGGAAATATTCGGTGCGTGGGTCTAGTTATCGCAGTTTTGAACGGATTTATCCTGGTAGTTTGGTTAAATTATTTTATCTGGTCGCGATCGCGGAATGGCTAGAAGGTCACATGATCGAGAGTTCTGCCGAATTAGAACGGGCGATTACCGATATGATTATCGATTCCAGCAATGATGCCACAAGTTTAATTGTGGATACTTTGACGGGAACGACTAGTGGCCCCGAATTGCCCGACGCGCCTTTTGAAACCTGGAAACATCAACGTAATTTAGTCAATCGTTATTTTCAAAATTTAGGGTGGGAAGAATTAAACGGAATCAATGTGAACCAAAAACCCTGGAATGAAGGCCCCTACGGTCGCGAACGGACTTTTGTAGGAAAAATGCTGGATAATCGCAATATGTTAACCACCGATGCGGTTGCTCGTTTATTGCATAGTATTGTTGGCGGCGTGGCGGTTTCTTCGGTGCGATCGCAACAAATGATGAAGTTATTAAAACGGTCTTTAAACGTAGCGAAACCTGAAGCAGGAGAAGAAAATCAGGTTACGGGCTTTTTAGGGGAAATTTTACCCAAAAATGCTCAATTGTGGTCAAAGGCAGGTTGGACAAGTAAGGTACGTCATGATGCGGCCTATATTGAAATTCCCAACAAACAACCCTATTTATTAACGGTTTTTACGGAAGGTCAGGAAAACGCGAGTAATCCCCAAATTTTACCTTTCATTTCCCAGGCGATCGCGGTTGAAAATCTATCGACAAAAAATTGATAATCAGACATCTCCTAAAATTGGAAAGTCTAGCCTGGCAAGGAGTAGAGCAAAATTCCAGTGCAATCGATTTTTGTCGCATAAACGAGTCTATAAGGCTTTCAGACACCCAAATTCAATTCTGGTAAAAAACAATGACTCATTCTTACCTCAATTGCTCGCCATGATTCGCTACATTTTATAATATTTAATATCAACGCATTTATTCTTAGCCTTACTAATCCACATACTGTTGAGACGATTGACTTATCTCTTCCTTTTCTTAGCTTAAATCTTTCTTGCATCACTTTAAATATTTTGATTTTTTGAGGTATGTCTTTTTTGTTTACCTGAGTGGCATGGTTTTTGCTCCTCCTGCCCTAAAGGTCGCCAAAACTGCCTGTTCTGTTGCATCCACTATTAGCTCGTGTTGAATTAATTCTTCTTTAATTTTTTGCATTTCCTCTGGCTACTTTTTTACCTGCTCAAATAGACTTGCTGGTAAATTTCCTTCAAATAATGACTGCCAATAATTAAATATATTATGGGCAGATGATTCACTTATCTTGAACATTATTCCTAAT
>JBEIFD010000760.1:0-1855 GCA_040382535.1 Merismopediaceae cyanobacterium | reverse complement strand
TTATGTCACACTTTAGCAATATTAAAACCAAAATTCGCAATTTGACGGCTCTCAAAACTTCCCTCACCAATTTAGGGATCGATTGGAAGGAAGGCCCCCGTGCGGTCAGAGGCTATCAAGGCCAGACCCTAACAGCAGAAGTGGTGGTTGAACAAGCCAATAACTACGACATTGGTTTTAGCTGGAATGGTCAGGAATACGAATTGGTAGCTGACTTGCAATACTGGCAACAACCTTTGACTGTCGATGGTTTTCTCAAGCAAGTGACCAAAGGTTATGCCTTAGAAACCATTTTACAGGAATCGGCTAAACAGGGTTTTCAAATTGCTGAACAAACTAATAATCAAGATGGCTCAATTCGTCTCGTGGTTCAACGTTGGAGTGCCTAATGGCTAATGATTTTTCTTCTCCCCCTGATCGTTCTGGTTTAGAGCCAGAGTTAGGGGGATTTTTGCGTAATTTTTCAGACAGATCGGGATTCGAGCCAGAATTAGGGGGAATCCTACGGGAAAAAGGGGTTTATGTGGATGAAACAACCTGTATTGGTTGCAAACATTGCGCCCATGTGGCCCCGAATGCTTTTTATATTGAGCCTGATTACGGGCGATCGCGGGTTTATAATCAGGACGGCCATCCCGAAGACATTCTCCAAGAGGCGATCGATACTTGTCCTGTGGATTGTATTCATTGGGTGGATTATACGGAGTTAAAGCAATTAGAAATCGCGAGAAAAGAGCAAGAAATTAGACCTTTAGGCTTTCCTCAAGTTCATAAAAATACCAAAAAAGGTAAGCTCAATTAATTTAAAAAAAATCTTATATTGGAAATATTTGGACAAATCTAGCAAATAAAATCGGTTTCTGCGAGTAGTTGTTCCAAGGTTTCAGGAAAATCACCGTTGCTAACCATCCGTGAAAAAACTTCGTAGCAATCATTTTTATCACCCTGTTTACGCGGAAATCCTAGCCAGAGAATAATTAAGATTTTACGCTCCTCCGCTTCAAATGCTCGAAAAAATAGACGATGGCGATCGCTGAGTCCCATGCCTTTTAATCGTCCATAATGTCTCAGGGAACCCTTGAGGGTAAATTGGGGAGCAAAGGGATCGAGGACGATTTTTTCCTTAATACCTGTCATGACAGCCGCTAATAATTTAACCGTCGGGTGCTTGGCAAATTCACTCGGAGGAAGCTTTAGTTTAAGTTGGCTAACTTGTTCTTTGAGTTGTCGTCTTTGTTCGCCAAATAACTTGCGATGAAAGTAGATTTCCCATCCATTGCGAATGATTGCACTCATGGATCAATTTCAACACCCGCCAGAAGTTCATCGTCTTCTGTGGACATTGCTTCGGTATAGGCTTCTAGATGATCACTGTTTTTCAGCGCGTCTTTACTGATGAAGTCAAGAAATAAACTCAGCATTAGGCTATTGTCTGCTTCCTTTTCATCTGCCTCTGATGTAGGAGGTTCGAGTTTCACCAATAATGTATTATCCGTTAGAACTTCTACCCATCCAGTCGCATTAATAAATTGAGGATTTTCTCGATAAAATGAGGCAGGTAGCCTAAAACCTGAAGAATTACCAATTTTAGTGGGGGATAATGGATAGGTTTTTGAATTCATGGATGTTAATGCGAATTGTAATAACAATATGTTAGCACTAAATATTAACGCCTATTCGATTTTTATGACCCTTTATCAATAACTTTTATTTCTGTGAATTATTATCGCATTTTATTTCATTCCTTCTACCCGAAAACCTGGAGCTTGATAATCAGATTCTAGGTATTTTTCAGGAATTGTTGTATGATTGCCATCTCGTAAGGTCGTGAAGTGGGAGGACATGATTTCAATAC
>JBEIFD010000759.1:0-1859 GCA_040382535.1 Merismopediaceae cyanobacterium | reverse complement strand
CCCCTCAATTCTTCCTACATAATATATCCCATGACTCAAAATAAGATTAGCCGTTGTCTGTCCGAAAGTTGAGCAAGCTTATTTTAGAAGGAATCGGTTTGAATTGCCGTCAATTATAACCCGTCAATTTTCTCCCAAGTAAAAAAATTGATCTCATTTCTCTTCCAGGAAAATCTCCGCTTGTCACCCTTAAAAAATTTAAAAAAAATTTTTTCTATTAAGAATTTAATGTTATATTTTGAATATGATCAATTTTCAAGTTAAATTGAAAATCCACTACAAACAATTAAGGAAGATTTACATCTTATGTCTGAAACCTCCGTAGCCCTAACGGGTAAAGCTCTACTACAAAGAGTCAAGGATTTATCCAGTAAACCCCGTCGTGAAACCGCTAAACTTTGCGGCTATTACACCACCTCAAAAGACGGTCAAACTCGTGTAAACTTGACTGACTTTTATGATGCTGTCCTTGCAGCAAAAGGCGTTCCCCTCGAACCAGGTGGTCTTAAAGATGGACGGGGTCGCGAACCGACATTCCGAGTTAGCGTCCACAAAAATGGCCAAATTGTCATCGGTTCTACCTACACCGAACAAATGGGATTAAAGTCTGGTGATGAATTTGAAATCAAACTGGGTTACAAACATATTCACCTCAAGCAAGTTGACGCTGGCTCAGAAGGCGAAGAATAATTCGGCAAATCCTGGGTAAGTGGATTTAACCGTTCTGAGACTGAAGAAATCACTGCATGGAGATAACTAAAAATTTAAGTAATCTTCTTTTGTTCTATTCCCAAAGGATGAAATGTCATACTAAGTCCCTCCTGCTGTTGCGGATTAGTAAGGTTGTTTTATAATGGGAGAATTTAAAAATACTTTAAGGGCTAATTCCACTGAGGAAATTGCCCTTATTTTATCGTTCGTGTATAAAATCCTGGTCGGTAAGTACCTCATTATCGAAATCATTGTGCAATATTTTTCGACTGATCTAATTTCCCTGCTGATGTCCCTAAAATTCTATCCTGCTGTGATCAAAATAGGCTTATTTCTCCTCATTTGGGTCCTGTTTTGGCTACCGATCGCAGTTCCCTTGGGATTTTTTTTACAATGGAATCCCCTCAATTCCCCGACTCCCCAACAAAAATTGCCCCTTTTGGCTTCTTTATACCTCTTAGTTCCCCTGATGATTTGGCTGACTCTCCAAATAGAAGATCTTTCCCTAGCGGATTACGGTCTGGTTTGGAATGAGGAAATGCTGCGATCGCTACTGTTCGGACTGACTTTAGGGGTAGGCGGCTTGGGATTTATCTTTGGCATGGAAAGCTTATTAGGCTGGGTAAAGTGGCAAAATCAACATTTTACTCGGCTAATTTCTCTGTCTATTCCCCTCTTACTTTTGGGATTATGGGTCGGTCTCACGGAAGAAATCCTGTTTAGAGGCATTTTTTTCACCCAACTCCAACAGAATTATCCCTTTTGGGGAGCCGCCATTATTTCCAGTATTATTTTTGCCCTATTGCATCTACTGTGGGAGCGGAGCGCAACCATTCCCCAACTGCCAGGCCTATTTTTGATGGGAATCATTTTGGTGATTGCTCGCTGGGCCGATGGCGGAAACCTCGGACTCGCCTGGGGACTGCACGCCGCCTGGGTCTGGGGATTAGCCTCCCTTGATGCGGCAGAATTATTAACCTATCCCGAAACTAGCCCTGATTGGGGAGTGGGTATTGGCAAACAACCTCTAGCGGGTATGGCAGGAATTGGCTGTTTGTTAGTGACGGGTTTGGTTTTGTGGAAATTGTTTGCAGAGACGGTCATTTAGACAAACTAGGGATTAAACAGCAGTGTGCATTTCATTCCTG
>JBEIFD010000758.1:0-1860 GCA_040382535.1 Merismopediaceae cyanobacterium | reverse complement strand
ACAGGAGTTTGTCCTTTCTTGAAACTACGCAACGAGTCTTCACGCTCTCGCTGGGATTTGTCGCCATGAATGGAACAGGCAGGGAAGCCCTTGCTGCACAAGACATCCTCTATGTAGTCACATGATCTCTTGGTTTCGACGAAAATAAGGATAAGTCCGTCTTCCACTGTGAGAAGGAAGCGCATCAACGTATCAATCTTATCATTTTGCTCGACGTATTCAACCGTCTGAGTGACATCCTTTGAAGCAGCACCGACACGTCCCACCGTCAAAAAGATGTAGTCACGGAGAAAATCGCTTGCTAGACGCTGAATGTTCGGTGGGAAAGTGGCACTAAACAACATCGTCTGGCGTTCAGTTCCTTGAGGCATTCCCTCCTCTTCTACAATGCGACGAATTTGAGGCTCGAAACCCATGTCGAGCTGTAGATATAGTGAGTAAGAGAACGTTGAAAACCTTTTATATCATGCAACCTTGTACTTACCATCCTATCTGATGTAGAAAAATGGGAATACCGAGCAAAGAAGGTAAACCCGTTAACTATCAAGGGGCAAGCGGCAATGTGGACATTGATGCCAATGGTGATGTGGTTGGTAGTTATGATGTCTGGACGGTTAAGCCTGATGGGACGTTAGCAGTGATTGATAAGGTTTCGCCTAAAACCTAGTTTTGATCCCCCAGATCCCCCCGTTCGGCTGAGCTCACGGCCGAAGCCTTGATAAGGGGGGCTTTTATTTTTTTCAAGGTGGCTAGGGAAATTCTCTGATTTTTTGATGCCCTATGGTGTTGCTTGAGAGATTTTTTATTTTAAGGTGATCCCCGACTCTGATAGACTTTGACTGATAACAAAAAAAGATCCAGTCTAGGAAAACTTAATCAGCAATTGGGAGGATTAACTCGTGGAAAATACGCTCGGTTTAGAAATTATTGAAGTCGTTGAACAGGCCGCGATCGCCTCTTCTAAATGGATGGGTAAAGGCGAAAAAGATATCGCTGATCAGGTTGCCGTTGATGCCATGCGGGAACGGATGAACAAAATCCACATGAGAGGCCGCATCGTCATCGGAGAAGGAGAACGGGATGAAGCTCCCATGCTCTACATCGGTGAAGAAGTGGGCATTTGTACCCAGGAAAATGCAGGTGCATTTTGTAATCCTGACGAATTAGTTGAAATCGATATCGCAGTTGATCCCTGTGAAGGTACTAACTTAGTTGCCTATGGACAGAATGGATCGATGGCCGTTTTAGCAATTTCAGAAAAAGGTGGCCTATTTGCCGCTCCTGACTTTTATATGAAAAAATTAGCCGCTCCCCCAGCCGCTAAAGGTAAAGTTGATATTAATAAATCAGCTACCGAAAATCTTAAAATTTTGGGCGAGTGTTTGGGTCGCGCCGTTGAAGAATTAGTGGTCGTTGTCATGGATCGTCCCCGTCACAAAGAATTAATTCAAGAAATCCGTGATGCGGGTGCGCGAGTTCGTTTGATCAGTGATGGTGATGTTTCTGCCGCCATTTCCTGTGCTTTCTCTGGAACCAATATTCATTGTCTGATGGGCATTGGGGCGGCTCCTGAAGGGGTTATTTCTGCGGCGGCGATGCGTTGTTTGGGTGGTCATTTCCAGGGTCAATTGGTTTATGATCCCGCAGTAGTCCAAACGGGCTTGATCGGTGAAAGTCGTGAAGGTAACCTCAAACGTCTTGGCGAGATGGGAATTACCGATGGCGATCGCGTCTATGAGTGTGAAGAATTGGCTAGTGGTGAAACCGTTTTATTCGCGGCTTGTGGGATTACGCCTGGAACCTTGATGGAAGGTGTACGCTTCTTCCACGGTGGTGCGCGGACTCAAAGCTTAGTTATTT
>JBEIFD010000757.1:0-1872 GCA_040382535.1 Merismopediaceae cyanobacterium | reverse complement strand
GTATCGATCGCCTCTTGGAGAATTTCTTCAGGATGGCCGTCCTGGTTATAAACCCGCGATCGCCCGTAATCAGGCTCAATATAAAAAGCATCCGGCGCAACATGGGCGCAGTGCTTGCAACCAATACAGATTGTTTCATCCACATAAACGCCTTTTTCCCGTAGGATTCCCCCTAATTCTGGCTCGAATCCCGATCTGTCCGACAAATTACGCAAAAATCCCCCTAACTCTGGCTCTAAACCAGATCTAGTAGGGGGAGAAGAAAAATCATTAGCCATTAGGCACTCCAGCGTTGAACCACGAGACGAATTGAGCCATCTTGATTGTTGGTTTGTTCAGCAACCTGAAAACCCTGTTTAGCCGATTCCTGCAAGATAGTTTCTAGGGCATAACCTTTGGTCACTTGCTTGAGAAAACCATCTACCGTCAAAGGTTGTTGCCAATATTGCAAGTCAGCAACCAATTCGTATTCCTGACCATTCCAGCTAAAACCAATGTCGTAGTTATTAGCTTGTTCTACTACCACTTCTGCCGTTAGGGTCTGCCCTTGATAGCCTCTGACAGTGCGGGGGCCTTCTTTCCAATCAATCCCTAAATTGGTGAGGGAAGTTTTGAGAGCCGTCAAATTGCGAATTTTGGTTTTAATATTGCTAAAGTGTGACATAAGCGTTTTAGGTGAATTTCAACGAAATTTAAGGATTAAAAACTATTTTTGGGGATTTACCATTCACTCAAGGCTGAGGGATTATCTGCCTGAAGAGTTTGGGTTGCCTTTTGAGCGTAATAGTCCGAAGTCGTTTCCTGGGAAAGAACCTGACCCAGAGTGGCCTCGATCGCCGCCGTAACTTCCTCGCAAGAAGAGCCAACAATGCCCGTCACCATTTCTTTGACGCGGCCATCAGGGTAGATGATAAATTCTAGGGTTTCCATATTCATGGGTCATCCTCACTTAACCGTCTATCTTGAATGGGACTCGAATTGTCAATGCTGATTTCGTGATAAATCTTTAGGCTATCTTAACCAGTCTGTGTAAGATTTTAGCAAAAATTAATATTAAAAACAGAATTTACTTTAATATTTGTAAAGTTTTTGCAATATCGTGGGCTAATTCTGCACTATCTAAAGTTATAGAATCCCTCCTAGTGGTCTGTCAACTTTGATTTTGTGCATAAGTAATTTCTGAATATTTTGCCAGAATCGGATCGAATTTTATCTTGTGCGCTTTTGTCGGCAATATTGCTGGTAAAAATGCCAACCAATTTATTATATAAAAAACTACATACACTAAATTTCTGACATTTAGCGTTGCCAAGCGAGCTTTACACTGATATAAATACTGCTATAATTAGCAAAAATTATTAATTCTCGAAAATACGTTCTTAAAAGATAACTTCTAGTTGTTGTTTTTGCTCGTCCTTTAAGTCCTCTTTATTCTTCCATAATAAATGAGGTAATCCTTTTTCATGCACCCCCATTAACTTTCTCAAGTTATTAAGCTCGTCATTGATGATAGCCATTACATGAAAACGGTCATAGATGATTTTAGCATTGGGAAATAATTCCTTGATCACTGCTGTAAATCCTGACCACATATCGACGCTCACTTCTTTCACCTTCTCCCGAACTGCGACTGGCCGTGCCTTTAAGGCTTCCATTAATTCTTCTTGTTTATGTCCTTTAATCACATCTAGTAAAATTTTCTTGTCCATATCTACGACCGTTGTTATGAAATCTTTATGTCCTTTTAAGTTACTAAATTCATCTAAGCTTATTCGTTCGGGTGCTTCCCAATCTTCCTTTTCTAGGTCTTTATCACAGTGATTAAATATTAACTCAACTTCTTCCCATCCTCACCCTTCTTCTCGACTTATT
>JBEIFD010000756.1:0-1875 GCA_040382535.1 Merismopediaceae cyanobacterium | reverse complement strand
TATTTGGTTTTATCCAGATCGAAAAACAGAGGAGGGACAAAATGATGAGACAAGTAATCAGCCCCGACCATTTTTAGCACAGAAACTACCTCGAACTATTTTGTCTGTTGCCAATGCGACTGAAAATTCAACCACCTTATTAGCCCGTCGAGAAATGCAATCCTGGCGCATTCTGCAATTAGAACCTTCAGTCCTCAGAAAACCTGATGATTTTATGTCCGTATCGGAAGCCGTTTTAGGAGTAGATGGTTCCCATTTGCCTGCTACTTTATACCGTCTTGCCCATGAGTTAGTTGAAGAGTCGGACTATGAAAATATTGAGGAAGTTTATAGTGAGATTGCCAATAGTTTGGCTGAGTTAATTACAGATGTGAGGAGTGTCAATATTGACCGGGATGAAAAACGTCAGCTTCTCACTTTATTAGTGACGGGAAAAGACGGAACTTCCCATCCAGCCAAAGCTCTGAGTGATGGTACATTACGGTTTTTAGCCTTAGCGGTTCTGTCTCTTGATCCGAATAATCAAGGTGTGATGGGCTTAGAAGAACCAGAAAATGGCATCCATCCCGAACGAATCCCTGCAATTTTGAATTTATTACAAAATATTGCAACTGATGTCAATAGTCCTGTAGATGTTAATAACCCTCTGCGTCAAGTAATTATAAATACTCATTCTCCAGCCGTTGTTCAACAGGTTCCAGAGGATAGTTTGTTGGTCGCAGAATTAAAAGAAATGATCGGCAATCATCATCGCTATAAAGGAGTCTGTTTTAGTTGTTTACCTAAGACTTGGCGCACGAATATTGAGAACGAGAATGTTAGTATTATTTCGATGGGGAAATTGCTTTCCTATCTTAATCCCGTGATTGATGAACAAGCAATAGATGAAGACGATATTTTTGATGAAAACTTACACCATGAACTATCTAAAAGTTCTTTATCCCAAAATACTAGACCCAAAAAAGTTTGGGAACGGGAGGATGTTCGTCAGTTAACCCTTTTTCCAGAGTCATAGTTATGAAAGAAATTCGCTATACTCTGATTACCGACGGCGGTTCAGACCGTGCCTTAATGCCGATTCTCACTTGGTTACTGATAGAGCTAGGTGTTAACATCCCTATTCAGTCAGCTTGGGCCGATTTAGCAAGACTTCCTCATCCTCCTAAAAAATTGGCAGATAGAATCGAAAAGGCGATCGCCCTTTATCCCTGTGATTTGCTCTTTGTTCATCGTGACGCGGAAAAAGAACCCCGTCAAAACAGAGTATTGGAAATTAATCAAGCTGTTGAGTCAATCCCATTAAATGTTAAATTACCCGTTGTCTGTGTAATTCCCGTCAAAATGACCGAAGCCTGGCTTTTAATAGATGAAAAGGCGATTAGAGAAGCGGCAGGAAATCCTAAAGGCAATCAATCCCTAAATCTACCCAAACCATCTAAAATTGAGAAACTATCTGATCCCAAAGAAACCTTGAAAGCATTACTGAACCTCGCTCGTGGTCATTCTTCTCGTAAAAAACAAAAAGTTTCAATAACCAGAATCGCTGAGTTGATTGACGATTTTCAGCCTCTAAAACAATTACCTGCTTTTATTGCCTTGGAATTTGAACTTAAGCAGACTCTTGGCGATCGCGGTTGGCTTCGTGATCTAACCTAAAATAATACAAATAATTTATTCTAAGATAACAGAGAAAGTTGGTTTTAATCTTAAAATAGTATCAAATTGTTTCAATTACGAATCGGAGAAAACGATTATGTCTTATCAAAAAATTTTAGTTGCCCTAGATCGTTCGGAGCTATCCCAGGAGGTCTTTCAACAGGGTTTAGTCCTGGCAAAACAGAGCCAGGCTACCCTAATGCTCTTTCATTGTGTGCC
>JBEIFD010000755.1:0-1895 GCA_040382535.1 Merismopediaceae cyanobacterium | reverse complement strand
CCAGCAACGGGGGAATTTTCTCTTAAAATTTGACCCGCCCAAAAACCTAATTGCAACGCAAAGGGAGCCGTCAGTAAATCGCCCACTTTACCTCGAATGCCATCCGTCCCGAAAAGAGGAACTTTGGACAAGGTTAACTCTTTCGACAAAATAGAAGACTCGGACAATAATCGATTATTAATACCAGAAACCAGAGAAGCAACCATAAATTACACGTCCTCACGCATCACACTATAAGGATATCGCTAGATTGACAATTTGGAACTGATTGGGCCAATTTTTTTCCTTGAAGTTAGTTTCATTCATAAATTCAGATTGGTTAACCGCTCTAGCATTTCGTCCCAAATTAACCCTTTTTCTAAATAGTGCGGAGAAGTGGGATTGTAAGGGCTAAGAATGCGATCGATACTTAAAATGATTGCCGTTTCAGACAAAATCGGAATATCGGGATCGGAATGGGTGAAATTGATTAAAGAACTGGAAAATCCTTTGAAGACTAAAATTTCATCCCGTTCTCCCCTATCTTCTACCGTGAGAAATAAAACTTCTTGAGGAAACCGTAAACTGTACTGTTCTAACCGATGGATGGGTAACATGGATGGCTTCACTGTTCCAACGCAGAGCGTCCCTGCTTAGCAAGGCGAATAAAAATAAAATAGAGAAAATACAGAACATAACTGACGAGTCCGATAATACCCAAAAATCCTAAAAAGCCAGGAGTTGCATTCGGATGAATAATTTCCTTGTAACGCCAAGGAGCCTGTAACCATACCTGGCAGAAGGGAGTTTCCACTGCTCCCGTAGAAAATGCACAGGAGAGGAAGGGAATAAAAGCCATAACGCCTAAACTGCAATAGATAGTGATAGCCCATCGCCAGGAGGTTGTCACTAATTTTAAAAGGGTCGGACGGGAATCCTTAATTTCATCATTAAGATCCACCCAAAACCAAAGAGATAGGGGAATGAGAATCCGAGCAATGATCGCCGTCCCATAAGCAACAGGCCAACTAGGAATCATCAAATAAACGGTAATCATCAACAGGCTGGCGACGCGCCAATAAATAATGAGTAATTGTTGAATGGCATCTGAGCGTTGCAAGAGCGACCAAATTAGCAGAATGAGGGGTAAAATTAGGGCAAAAATCACCGCTAATCGATAATCGAGCCAGACTAGGGGACGAAACCAGACTTGTTCCATTGGTTTAAATAGATTGAAAGAATTATTTTAGCAGGACATAGGGTGATAAAAAGTCACTAAAAACAGTGAAAATCCTCAAAAAGAATCTCACTGTTAGAAAAAAGAAGTTTTGGTCTTAAAGAAATGAAGGGATTAAGGCGTTAGTTTAGTCGTCATAGATACGGCATTCGGCGGCATCTGGATTTTCATCACAATATTGCTGAAGGGAGTTGGGAGTTGGAGTTCCTTCGCGTTGGTGGGCAGCTTCAGCTTGCAATTCTTCTACCGCATCCCAGGCGGCGGCACATTCACCAGGATTAGATCCATCTACGCTACAGATTTCTCTAGCATGGGCTAATTCTTGTTCGATTTTTTCTTGAATATTACTCATAGGTGTTTGAATGTCTGAAATTCCTAAATGATAAAAAACGAGTTTGTCCTAACGAATATAATATAACAGATGCTAGAAGATGCTATTTGGCGATCGCGTCCTGGGGGACAATGAAACTAGGATCTTCAATTTTCCCTGACTGATCCATCGTTTTTCTGATTCTTAAAAGCCTGGGAGCAAATTTCATGACCAAGCCAATGCAATGGGCCAATGCACTATCTACTCGTCCTTCCTTGGAGGCGGCGGTGGCTGAGGTTGTAGCTGGTGTCAAGGAATCCTTTACAGACACCCCTGATTTAGGCATTGTGTTTCTTTCGACTGCGTTTG
>JBEIFD010000754.1:0-1895 GCA_040382535.1 Merismopediaceae cyanobacterium | reverse complement strand
GTAGGAGAAAAACTTTTATGAGAAATGAATCGATGAAAAAAAACAGTCGTTGCAAGCATTCTTACTATGTAAGTAACTAATAAGTAAAAGTACCGCATTAAAAGATATACCGACTATCAAACAGTAGATTGCACCCACATGGGAAGCTAACAAATTTAGATAAGCAATTGAATAGAGTGAATTTCTCAGCCACATAAATTTTTCATAAGCCAAATAGTAACACGAAAGTATAAATTATTGGGGAATCATTAACTTTGACGATAACCAATAGGACTTTCAGACACTAATTTTTTCCAACAAATTTTAACTAACTTGTAGATTATACAGGGACTCGTCATATTTAATCCTAAAGATAGATTTTATTATGTGTGTTCTCGTATGTTGCAATCATAAATAATTTATGGCACGCGAAAAGAGCAGAGTTTTTGCCCAGACTGAATGATTTTTTAGAACCTATTCAGGACTGCTATAAAAACTTGCGTCCTCAAAAAAATTTAGCGTTAATAAAAAAGAGTTTTTCGGATAAAAAAGGCTAATACGGCCACCATACAAACCAAAATTGCTTGACTAGGTAAGGCCCAAATAGAATAGTTGAGAATGACTTCAGGCAGATTGACCCAGGTCACAATAGGAGGATTACTGGGTTTGAGTCCCGTTAAGACTAATAGGTAAATAACGCCACAAAGATGGATCACACCCAAACCTGACAAAGCACTCAGGGCAAGACTTTCAATTTTTGCTTTGGAACGAAAAGCCATCATCCCACAAACCCAGGCCCCTGGAATAAAGCCTAAAATATAACCAAAACTTGGTTCTTTCCAATAATCCCAACCGCCACCGTGAGCAAAAATGGGCAACCAGGCTAAACCAAGCAAAATATAGCTGACCTGGGAAATAATCCCCACATTTTTCCCGCCCAAACAACCTGTCAAGAGAACCGCACCAATCTGATAGGTTATCCCAAGGGAGTGGGAATAAACCCCTTTCGACATCCATTCCCAGGGCGGATTGGTAATAAAAGCTTCGGCAAATGTGCTAAAAATGGTCAGCAACAAACCAATTACGGACAACAAAACCTCAGTTAACAAAGACAGTTTGACGGTTTCAGTCGGTAATTCGGGCGTTTGCTCGGATTGATCGGAATTAGGATTGATATTCACCAGGAATTGGAGCTTCACCCCCTTCTAACCCTAAAGATTGCAACATGGCTTGATCCTGCTCTGGCGGTTGACCCAGGGTGGTCAGATAATGGCCAACTAGCATAGCATTAATTCCAGCCCTTAAGCCCAGATTTTGTAGGCTTCCCATGACGGCTTCCCGTCCCCCTGCATAACGAATAATCTGTTGCGGTAGAATAAAACGGAAAATCGCGATCGCCTGTAATGCCTCGTAGGGATCAAGTTTATTGCGGTCTTCTAAGGGCGTTCCCTCGCGGGCATTGAGTAAATTTAGGGGAACGGACTCGACTTCTAATTCCCTCAAAGATAGGGCCAAATCAATGCGGTCTTCCCAACTTTCTCCCATGCCTAAAATTCCCCCCGTGCAAGCTTGAATACCGACGGATTTGAGATTTTTAATGGTATTTACGCGGTCTTGCCAGGTGTGGGTGGTGACAACTTCAGGGTAAAAACGTTCTGAGGCTTCTAAATTGTGATTATAGCGAGTGACCCCTGCTTTTTTCAGTTCTTCTGCCTGTTCTAGGGTAACTTCACCCAAGGCGCAACAGGGTTTGATCTGGGTTTCGGTGATGATTTGGCGGACAGTCGCTAAAATTTCTTCAAATTCCTGGGATTTGGGACTATTATACTTGGGGCCGCGTCCCTGACTGACTAAACAAAAGCGTTTGGCTCCTGCTTCGGCGGCGGCTTTTTCTTTGGCAAGAATTTCTTCCGAGG
>JBEIFD010000753.1:0-1898 GCA_040382535.1 Merismopediaceae cyanobacterium | reverse complement strand
TCGCTTTAAAGTTAAACCTGAAGAAATTCCCGAACGAGTTAACAGCTTGCAAAATGATTTAAAAAATATTCAAAAAGAGCTAGATTTAGCGAAACAAGAATTAGCCGTTGTTAAATCCGAGCAGTTAATCAATCAGGCTGAATCCGTCGGAGAGTTTAAAATTTTAGTCGCAAATTTAGGTGAAGTAGATGCCGAATCCTTGAAAACTGCCGCCGAACGACTCCAACAAAAACTAGGGGAAGGAGCGGTGATTCTCGGCTCGATTCCTGAAGCGGATAAAGTCAGTCTCGTCGCGGCCTTTAGTCCCCAAGTGATTAAACAGAAACAACTACAAGCGGGTAAATTTATCGGGAATATTGCTAAAATCTGCGGTGGTGGCGGTGGCGGTCGTCCCAATTTAGCCCAGGCAGGGGGGCGCGATCCCAGTAAATTAGCAGAGGCATTAGAAACGGCTCGTAATCAGTTATTGCAAAATCTAGAATAATTAACATGAGTGGGCTGAGTCCCACTTTTTTTGGCAATTAATCTTGAGAGAGTTTTTTGATAATTAATAATGAATTAGAAAGGAATCCAATCTATGACATTTATCCATTCTTCGGCTTCGCTTGTTTCCCAAATCAGAGTTAATTCCTCGGCTAACGTTCCCATCGTGGTTGCAGGACGTACCCACAAAAGTCCCCACATTTTTTGATTGGCTCGCCAATAGTCTTTTAAATGTTCGGGTATACTGGTACGATTGTCAGTCACCAATAACCGTTGAGATAATCCTAAATAGCTTAAAACATCAGGATCAAGGGTTCCTAATTTCGGGGTATTATCATCACCAACACGAAGAATATCTATGTCCGAATTAAGCCTCAAAACAGCAATTTTTAGCCGAGGTGATAGATTTTCATCGAGAAGAAATCTGATTTTCATACTACTAAAGAATCTTGTCTCTGTTGTTTAATCGCTCTAATTTTTTCCCGTTGAGGTGAGGAATGTTCCAGAGATTCTTGATAGCGAATTTCTTGCCAATTTTTAATTCGGTTTAAATAGGCATCTACATTTTTTTTATTATGAAAATAATAGGTAATGGTGGCGTAAATCTTTTCTAGACTTAGATCAGGATAGATAGATTTAATTTCTTCTGGGCTATAACCTTCAAGAAAATAAAATAGGATGTTATCAATCCCAATACGGTGTCCTTTAATGCGGATATCATCTGTGGATAAAAAGATGAAATAGTCTTCGAGTTGCATAGTTTTCTCGTAAATAAAAATAGCTAAGTTGTTCGTAATCCAACCTTATATATAGGCAAGACTCTTAACTTTCTTAAAAGTATTAGGAATTTGTGATAATTCAATTAAGAGTTGTCACAGTTTATCAATATAGAAAAAGAAGACACCAGCAGGATTTTCATGATGTATATGAAAAAAGTCTTTGATAGTTAAATTTATTCTCAATATTTAGTAGAAATATTTTTACAAATCAGGGAAAACAGACTGGATGCTGGGATGAATTAGAGCGTTATTCTGAATATTTAATCCTTTTGCCAGAGATTCATCGGTTTTAAGGGCATCCAATCCTTGATTTGCCAATTTGAGGACATAGGGTAAGGTGCTGTTATTTAATGCCTGGGTTGCTGTCCAGGGAACCGCGCCTGGCATATTGGGAATGCCCACATGGACGACCCCTTCTTCCATATAACTGGGATCGCTATGGGAAGTGGTTCGGAGGGTTTCAATACAACCGCCTTGATCGACTGCCACATCGATAATGACCGAACCAGGGCGCATTTGGCTTACTAATGAACGAGACACTAAAATAGGGGCGCGTTTATTGGGAATGAGGACAGCCCCGATTAGTAAATCCGCTTCCCTGACAACGGCTTCAATTTGGGCGGCATTACTATGGAG
>JBEIFD010000752.1:0-1905 GCA_040382535.1 Merismopediaceae cyanobacterium | reverse complement strand
TTAAAAGAATATCCCGAATTATTAACGGCCCTCCACTCAATTTTGCCAGGGATTGAGCGAGTTGACCTAGAACCGATTTTTGCCCATAAATTAACCAGTCTAGGGTTGGTTAAACAGTTAGAATCCAATTTTGTTTCCAGTTGCGAGTTATATCGCCAGTTTTTCCTAAACCATCAAAATTATGCTCTCTAGACCGCGTTTTAAATCCTGCTATTCGGTTTCGACGATCGCACCCGATCAAGTGTTGTTGTTGTCGGAAAGATAATCGGTCTGTTTGCAAGACCAATTTTTATATCTCGTTGCCTCTCTGGTGGACGGCGATCGCAGTTTAGTCGATGATATAAAAAGCTATTATAAGGCGCATTACACTAACATTAACGCATCCTACAGATTGACGATCAAACTTAGAAGAGCTGGCAATCGCTAAATCAGGTAAAATAGGGATAATAAATTGAGAGAGTATAAACTAGAATGAATAATCGAACAGAAATTAAAATTAAAGTCTCTTTAGATGTTGCTGAAAATGACTGTGAGACTTACTCTATCGGATAAAATCTAAAACCCTTTTAAGGTAAACTGTCTCGCTTTAAGTTGGTACCCTTAAATTTGGAATTGCTGACTGTTAGTATAGATAAAACCAAAACTTCAATGAATTAAGTCGCTAAATCGCCCAAGAGAGAGCTTATGGCAGATTATATTGCATTAGTCTTTACTGACTTGGTAAATTCAACGGCAGTCAAGGATGCGATGCCTGGTAGCAACACAACTGACCGCAATCAATCCTACCGAGACAACATTTTATTTCCTCACAGAAAACGGGTAATCGAAAGCTTGAGCAATTATGGCGGACGAGTGGTGGAACCGCCCCAGGGCGATGGTTTTCTATTAGAGTTTCCTTCCCCTCTCAAGGCTGTTCAATGGTCATTATGTATTCAGTGCAGTCACCTCAAAGAACCGATTAAGATTCCATCAGGTTATTTAGAAGTAAAAATTGGAATACATTATGGCGCACCACTACGGGACGGAGACGGATTCATTGGGCAAGAAGTAGATTATGCCGCCAGGGTAGCCGCTTTAGCTTCTGGCCAGCAAATCCTACTCTCAAAAACAATGGGAGTTTTGATAGAAGATGCCAAAATTAAAGGCATTAATATCCATCCCTACGGGCAACATTTACTAAAAGGAATAGGAATAGTTCCTATTTTCGAGCTTATTTATGATGAATTTAAAAAGACGAGTGAACCCGTTGACTTAACCACATTTGAAGAACTTAGTCTGCAACTTGCCCTCGATCAGGAAGAAATTGCCAACCTCGACTTTGAAACTCAATTCCCCACAAAACCCCAAACTCTCGAAATTTTGGATATCAAAACTGATACCTCTCCACCCTACCCCAATGGAGCAGTCCCCCTCGGTTCCCCCTTTTATCTCGAACGCCAACCCATCGAAGAACAAAGTAAACAAGAAATTAGGAAACCAGGTTCGCTAATGCGGATCAAAGCTCCGAAGGAAATGGGCAAAACCTCACTATTAATGAGAATTTTGCAATTTGCAAGAAACCAGGGCTACCAGACCGTTAGCCTCAATTTAGACCAAGCTGACCAAGCCATACTGAATAACCTCAACCAGTTTTTACGTTGGCTTTGTGCCAATGTTGCCCGTCAACTTCACCTAAAACCTAAATTAGACCAATATTGGGATGAAGACTTAGGTTGTAAAATTAGTTGTACTTCCTATTTTGAAGATTATCTATTAAAGTCAATTCAAACGCCTCTCGTTTTAGCCTTAGATGAGGCAAACCAGCTTTTCGAGCATTCTGAGGTGGCCAAGGACTTTTTTCCCTTACTGCGATCGTGGTACGAAGAAGGGAAAACCTCACCCCTCTGGCAAAGACTTCGTCTGGTC
>JBEIFD010000751.1:0-1927 GCA_040382535.1 Merismopediaceae cyanobacterium | reverse complement strand
CAAACGGCCTACGCTAACGATCCCCCCCCTCCTTCGTTTAAATGTATTAAAAATGGTAAGAACATTCCCGTATTAATTATTAACGATTGGCAACATGAACGAATCGATATTTTAACGTGGATTAACCAAGATTTCCAATCTAAACCGCCCAAAAACCCAAATCAGAAAACTAATAGCTCCATTGATTATACGCCAGAGAAGCGTTGCGACGTTGTCGCCAAAAGATTTCAAGACTTTTACGAATGTGGTCTTTTACAAAATATTGTTCAGCATTTTCAACCGTTAGGTAAAAAAAGCTATCCTGGTTATCCTGCCATATTTGTTCAACTTGAGAAGAATGATCCAGCAGAGCGGAAGAATCAGTTGCAGTGTCTAGCCCAAGCTAGTGAACCCAGAACCCCAACCAGTTTTAACCAAAACTTATACCTGCTTTTTATGCTGAACGAATACGACCCCAGACCTGTTAATGAGGAACTATGTTCTGTCAGGGGATTTTTAGGAGGCGATCCCATTCTTGTGGACTATCCAAAAGATAAATGGACTGCAAGCAAAAAATCGCAACGCTCTTCACCTCCGACTTTATCTATTAATTCAGAACCCATACCACAACCCATAACCATTAAAACTTGCCTAGACAACAATTTTTTCCTAGACCAAGATACAACACAAGACATAACAGAAGAGGATAAGTAGGGTTACTTCACCCCCGGCAAACCCCACCCGAAACCACCGTAGTGCGATCGCCGTTCTAGTTTTATAAAAAGCGATCGCCCCAATATCTAAGTCTAAGATTGCGATCGTATCCATTCATGTAAATCGTCAGGTTTCGTAAAATCCAACAACGCCTCACCCAAAGCCTCCAGTTGAGGAAGGGATAAAGCTTGAATCTGCGATCGCATTTCTGGGATGACTTCTCCTCTCCAACTAAAATGACTAATAAAGGTTAAAATATTAACAACTAGAGATGAGGAAAGCCAAGACCATGTTACAGTCAGTAAAAGGGATTTATAAACAGGGACAAATTGAACTCTTAGAAAGTCCTAATCGGATCAAAGAAAGTCCTGTCATTGTCACATTTTTGACAACTGAACCCGACCTTAAAACTCAACAGTTGATGTATTTTGGAATGTTCGGAGGTGCGAATCAATCTACTGAGAATGATTTATTTAGTTCAGAATTTCACGGCGATTCAGATGACAATTTAGATTGGTCATAGCCTGATGAAATATGTTGTTGATACCCACGCCTTAATCTGGTTTTTGGAAGGTAATTCTCGCTTAGGAGAAAATGCCAAAAATGTTCTTTCTGACCCGACCAGTCAATTAATTTTACCAGCCATAGCCTTAGCAGAAGCGGCTTGGATTGTTGAGCGAGGTAGAACGTCGATTCCTTCAGTTATAGCATTGCTAAATGCAGTAAATGCTGATTCTCGCTTAGTCATATATCCTCTAGATAAAGCTATTATTCAAGAGAGTCTCAGTCTATCGGCCATTACTGAAATGCACGACCGACAAATTGTTTCAACTGTGCTAATCTTGGCACATCAAGGAGAAATCGTAACTTTATTAACTTGCGATCAGAACATTACTACATCTGGGCTAGTTCCCATTTTCTGGTAGATTTCATGGTTAAAATGACCTCAAAATCGTCCGACAAAAACTTTTAGGATAGAAGTGCGATCGCTTGCTCAAAACTCTTGGTACAGAAAGGCGATCGCCATTCCTATTCTATTTTTATAAAAAGCGATTATTCAGTAATCCCTTCAATATTTTGCTTCCATTTAGTGCAAATAAAATCCGACGAACCCTTCGCTAATTTTTTCACCAACAAAGTCCCCACCACGAGCGCCACTGATTGCGGCAATCCAGCACCCGCCAAAATAGGCGTTAATAAAGCGATCGCTTGAGTAGAAGCCTCCGTTGTCTTT
>JBEIFD010000750.1:0-1946 GCA_040382535.1 Merismopediaceae cyanobacterium | reverse complement strand
CCATAGACTTCACCTACATTAATCGTTAAATTTAAGTGGTCTAAAATTAGATGATCGCCGTAGGATTTGGATAAATCAGTAATAGTTAACATAAAATTATAAACGACGTTCCTTTTTTAACATTTCCTGATAAGAAAACCAACCCGATAGAATCATCAATAAAGTAAAAATAATTAAAAACCGAAAATGGGAGCCTAATGCGTCTATATTATCGGCTTCAGCCCAAACTCCCGTTAAAGCTTGATTCATGTGATAAATCGGATTGTATTGCGCGATCACGAGTAAGGTTTTCGGGAAAATTGAAGCAGGAAAAAAAGCTCCTCCTAAAATTAATAAAGGAACCCCAAAAGTTGCCACTAAAGCATTAACGTCTTCTGTACGACGAGCTAACTGAGTTCCTATTAAAAAACCCACACCCACATAGGAAATAATGCTCAAAAAAATGATGAGTATTCCTAACAGAATCGAACCCTGAAATTTGGCTCCAAAAAAAGAGGCGATCGCGTAAACTACTAAACTTTGACCAATACCAATCACCGCGTGGGCCAGAAAAATCCCAAAAAAATAAGAAGTTCCCCGTAAAGGTGAAATAAATAGGCGTTTCAGGGTATGCTGTTCCCGTTCAGAAACCACCGTTGCCACACTGCCCCCTAAGCAACTAAAAAACAAAGCTGCCCCCACTAAACTGGATGGAGCCGCGTATTCCATAGCTTCTGAAATTGCTAATCCAGAGCGATCGGCAAAGATAAAACCATTTAATAATAAAACTGAAATAGGAAAAATAATCCAAAAGATTAAACTCCGTTTTCTTCTGCCTAATTCAATTAAAATTCGTTGAGCAACGGCTAAAATTTCTTGCCAAGATTGACGCATTTATTTTAAGTCTAAGAGTCCCTGTTCTTTGAGTTTCGGATTAAAACGAATTTCGACTTTCACACCGCGATCGCTGAGAGTTTCTAAAATTTGTGCTTCTAGTCGTTTAGCAATGGATTTAAGGAGTTTTATTTGTCCTAATTCATCATTGCGATGGTAACTGAGCTTATCTTGATCTGTCATGCTTAACTTAGCATCAATGGGTTGAGTCCAAAGATTTTCCTGTTCACCATTACCTTCGGGAATCGTTTTATTTTCGGTGATCCATTGCTGTTTAGTGGATTCTAAAATAGTTCGACTAGGACGATCAATAGTTTGCAGTTTTAACCAATAACATTTGTTGGATTGACGCACAAGATGTTGTTTTAAACTGAGATAAATATTCCGTGAATAACCGACAAATTTTAAGTTTCTATTCTGATCAAAAATCGCATAAATTCCTATTTTTCCCGATAAATTTTCATCAAGAAGACCCTGATTATCTAAGTAGGGTAAAAATTCTAAATTGTCTAAGACAGGTATTTCAGTTTCTAAGGGCATATTCGGCATTGGTGTAGTTTAATTAAAGCTAAAAAAAGCTATGGCGTAAGGCTTAGAAAAATAGAGAAAAAATCAAAACCTAGCGATAGCCCCGTCTTTATTATAGTATTATTGTCATCATATCAAAGAAAAAAGAAACTAAAAACAATATCAACATTGAAGAAAAACTCCATAAAAATCCTGAATGATGTTGGCTTATGCCAAGACAAAGAGACGGGCTTATTCAAGAAAAACTGCCCTCATTGCTATAGTGAAAAAGTAAAAATCCATTCTCATTATCAAACGAAAGGAAACGGAGAACGTAAAATGTTACTCTGCCAAGAATGTAAATCGTATTTTGCGGAAACTCATGGTACCGTAATCTCAGGGTTAGGAACCCCACTGACTGAAATCACAAGAGTGTTGAAAACTAGGATGGAGGGAATGGGAGTAAATGCAGTAGTCCGAGCATTTGGCTACTCGAAAAAACAATATTAAATTGGGAAAAGAAAGTATCAAGATTACAAGAGACGTTATTTTTATATGCCTTGGTG
>JBEIFD010000749.1:0-1957 GCA_040382535.1 Merismopediaceae cyanobacterium | reverse complement strand
TTTTGTCTTTTGGATCTTTAATAAGTATAAAAATATCTGGACTGTGTTCGTTTTTTTTTTTATATTTTTTTGTCATTTTTTGGTCTATTTTTACTCATGTTTTTTCAAAGACCCAAACGACAGGAGGCAACCCCATGCTAACAATTAACCTCAAGCTTCTCGTTATTCTTACCACAATGTTAGTTGGCCTATGGACACCCACTTCGATCTCGATTCCTTTTTCGACTTCAGTGTGGATGCTTTTAGAGTGGTCTAATCACCGCCGTTAATGGTGGTTGCCGCTTTCAGGCTAGACACTGTAAATCAAAAAATAGACACTTCCTAAAAACCTTGCTGTGATTGAGTTTCAGAAAATTACTAGGGGAATTATGCCAGTGATGGTCATAGGGGATAAGTCGGACAATAAATTATAAGTTTTGTGAACTAGGCGATCATCTAAATTGGTTTACTGTATTGTTATATTAACAGTGTTCGACTTTGTTCCTATGGCTACTCAGAGAATAGCGTTAAGGTTGCCCAATGACCTATACCAACTGCTCGAATCCCACATCAACAATACTAATGTGACCCTGACCGATGCTGTGACGGCGGCGATCGCGGCTTATTTTGGAGCAGAGAATTTAATCCCTTTATCGGAACGGGTTAGTCAGCTTGAGAAACGGTTAGCAGTTTTAGAGGGCCAAAAGTAGAACATTCAATTATTTACCGAGATTACTAAAATATGGACTTCACCTCCTCTCAAATTTTCATCATTGGCTTCATTGCAGTGATAATTATCTGCTTTGCAAAATATTCTAATAATCTCTTGTTAGAGCGTCTAGGGTTCGGCTGCATGGGGGTTATCGTAATTTACCTATTGCATCATAATGTTCTACAAAAATTTTACCTTTTAATTCCTGTAGCTAAATAGCAAGACATGGCCAAATCAACAGAGCCTAAAACCCTAGAATTATTACTTCCCCAAGTCCTAAAAGGTGACATTGAGGGATGGCGTAACATGGGATGGTCTGGAGTTACCCAAACGACTGAGGAGCTTCTGAAATATTGGTTTGAAGAATACAAAGATGATGGAATTGAATTTCACTATTGCCAACAGGCCGCTATTGAAACGCTTATTTATTGTCACGAGATTTTAGGAATTAGAAACCCATATCAACTTTATACAGACTTTGGAACCCCAGAACATCCTCGAATCGCCACAGCAGCCCGTTCTAAACGTATTCAGGATGAATTAAACTCGATTACTTTCCCTAAATACTGTCTTAAAATGGCAACGGGAAGCGGTAAAACTTGGGTTTTGAATGCCTTGATTGCTTGGCAATATTTTAATGCTCTCAATGGTGAAACTGTCAGAAGTCAAAAAGGCGATCGCTTACCGTCCCCTGTTGGATTCTCCCAACGTTTTTTAATTGTGACTCCTGGTAAAGAAGTTCAAAAGAGAATTTTAGAATCCGTTGAGAAAGACTGGGATAGAGACTTATTCATGCCTCCTGGTTCTCGTTGGCGCGATCGCTTCCATTTAGAACAATATAAACCCAGTGATTTTAGGGATAATTTAACCTTGACTGATGGCCCGTTTTTAATGGTGACTAACTGGCAACAATTTAGGTTTGCTAAGGATGATCCGAGCCTTTTAGAAGACTATCTAGGTTATCAGGAAGACCCACCAAAAGCGGAAGTTATTGCTGATTTATTAACGGAATATCCTGATATTTGTATTCTCAATGATGAAGCTCACCACGTTCACGCCTCGAAACGTCCTAACCCAGAAACCAACAAAGACGAGGAATTAATCTGGCGCAGGTTTATGAGTTTCCTAAACCATGAACAACAACAACGTCACCCCAACAGCGATCGCGTATTTAGGGCTTGCTGAAAAAGTCAAAAAACGAAAGAAATGTGGGTTAGGGAAGTATGGACTGAAAAAGCATAGATAACTTATCCTTATGGAAACAAA
>JBEIFD010000748.1:0-1967 GCA_040382535.1 Merismopediaceae cyanobacterium | reverse complement strand
GTTGGGAAGATGACCCCCATCGGCGCAATTTTTCCATTGGTCAACCCCTCGATATGGATGTTCCTGTTTGTATTGATCTAGATCGTTTTGTAGAAAGAAGTAATGGCGTTTTTGGTAAATCAGGAACGGGCAAATCCTTTCTCACTCGTTTATTAATTTCAGGCATTATTCGCAAACAAGCGGCAGTGAATTTAATGTTTGATATGCACTCCGAGTACGGTTGGGAGGCCATGCGAGAAGGGAAAGAAGTCTCGACGGTGAAAGGATTGCGACAACTTTTTCCAGGACAGGTAGAAATTTTTACCCTAGATGCCGAATCCACTAAGCGAAGAGGGGTACGAGATGCCCAGGAATTGTATCTCAGTTATGAACAAATCGAAATTGAAGATATTCGGCTAGTAGGTTATGAATTAGGAATTTCTGAAGCGGCTTTGGATAATGCCAATATTCTCTATGCCGAATACGGAAAAGGCTGGATCAATCGATTATATTAGAAATGACCAATGAAGATATTAAAATATTTTGTGAAGAAAAGCAAGGTCACGCGGGATCAATTATGTCCTTGCAACGTAAATTAATGCGTTTAGGAAATCTAAAATATTTACGGTCAGTTTGTGTCCACAATTATATTGATCAAGTCATTCAATGTATTGAAGCAGGTAAGCACGTTGTCATTGAATTTGGTTCCCAATCTAATTTGCTTTCCTATATGTTGGCAACCAATATGATTAGTCGGCGCATTCATTCTACCTATGTTAAAAAAGCCGATAAATTTCTCCAAACTAAAAATCCTTTAGACCGTCCGCGACAATTGGTGATTACCATTGAAGAAGCCCACCGTTTTTTGGATTCTAGTATTGTTCACCAAACGATTTTTGGCACGATCGCTCGTGAAATGCGGAAATATTTTGTTACGCTTTTAGTGGTTGATCAACGGCCATCGGGCATCGATAATGAAGTGATGTCCCAGGTCGGTACTCGCATTACCTGTTTGCTCAATGATGAAAAGGATATTGATGCTATTTTCACAGGGGTTTCAGGGGGGCAAAATTTGCGATCGGTGTTAGCCAAATTAGATTCCAAACAACAAGCCTTAATTTTAGGCCACGCCGTTCCCATGCCCGTTGTCGTTAAAACTCGTGCCTATGATCAACAGTTTTATCAAGAAATTGGTGTCCAAGATTGGTCAGAAATGTCGGATGATAAGTTGTTAGTCGCCGCAGAAAATGCCAAAGCTGATTTAGGTTTTTAAGTTTAATATTGAGATTTAAAATGAAAAAAATTGCTTTTGATGAGACAAAACTAACCGAAAAAACTTCTCTTAATGTAGTTAATAATCTTCAATTTACTGATATTCTAACGCCTCTTTCCCTTAATCCTATTGAAACCGCTTACGTTCAGCAAGGAGAAAAAAATACAATTCCTATCGTTTTAATACATGGATTTGATAGCTCGCTCCTAGAATTTAGACGATTATTGCCTTTATTATCAACCCATTCTTCTACTTGGGCGATTGATCTATTAGGATTTGGTTTTACCACGCGATCGCCTGATGTCCCGATTTCTCCTGCTTCTATCAAAACCCATCTTTATTATTTTTGGAAAACCCTCATTCAACAACCCATGATCCTAGTGGGAGCGTCAATGGGGGGAGCCGTTGCTATTGATTTTGCCCTTTCCCATCCCGAATTAGTCGAAAAATTTGTCTTAATCGACAGCGCAGGCCTAGCTCGTCAGCCCTTCGCCAGCAAATTAATGTTTTCGCCCCTAGACCGTTGGGCAACTAATTTTTTAGCCCTACCAAAAGTCAGAAAAAGTGTTAGTATTGCGGCTTATTATGATAAAAATTTTGTCAGTGATGATGCCGAAGCCTGCGCTAGTTTACATCTTCAATGTCCAGGATGGAGCGAATCTCTGATTTCTTTTACCAAAAGTGGTGGCTATGGATCTTTTATAAAGAATTTACC
>JBEIFD010000747.1:0-1968 GCA_040382535.1 Merismopediaceae cyanobacterium | reverse complement strand
TACTAGAGTCACCCGTAAAAAAAATGAAATCAGAAGAACGAACTTAGTTTTCAAGTTGCTTAACTGAAACCTCTACCACATCCACATCAATGGTGCCAGGGGGAGTCAGGCGAGCAAATCTTCCTGCTTCAACTTTGAGTTCTTCCCCGCAATTGGGACAACGACACTCGCTACCATTAAATCCCGTAAATTCGTAGGCGCAAACAGGACAACTATCTTCGACTAGGTTACGTTTTAGCCACCAACGGAATGCCCAAAAACCGATAATGGGAGTCACAAAGAGCAAAGCCAAGATAATCAGAACACTATTCACCACCCACTTTAGCCCAACAGCTCCGAGGAATAGGCTCACTAGCAAAATCGTCAGCCAGCAACCCAGTCCAGAGCCATTCAGCCAGCGTAATTGGGGGAAATTGTTATTCACTACCTAGTCTCCTTGTTCACTGAGGGGTTAATCGGGCCTTTTTTCTATGCTAATCGATTGATCCCCAGAATATTAATCATCGCAGGAATCCATCTAAAAAGCTTATTTTTCTAAAAATTGTCCCATTTGACGGAATTTTTGATAGCGTAATTCCCGTCGTTGGTGTGGGGTCATTTGGGAAAGCTGGTCTAGGTTATCCAAAATAGCATTTTTGAGCAGGGAGGATGCCAAAATCGGATTGGAGTGGGCGGCTCCAGAGGGTTCGGGAATAATATCATCAATGATTTTTAACTCTTTTAAATCCTTAGAAGTGATTTTGAGGGCGATCGCGGCTTTGTCCGATTTTTTGGCATCTTTCCAAAGGATTGCGGCACAGGCTTCGGGGGTGGCGACGGTATAGACGGCGTGTTCTAACATTAAAACGCGATCGCCAACTCCAATTCCCAAGGCTCCCCCCGATCCTCCTTCTCCAATGACGGTACAGATAATCGGTACTTCAAAACTAAACATTTGCCGCAGATTGTAGGCGATCGCTTCTCCCTGCCCTAACTTTTCCGCATCGACTCCTGCCCAGGCTCCTGGGGTATCAATAAAGGTAATAATGGGCATCCCAAATTGTTCCGCGTGTTCCATCAAGCGCAGGGCTTTACGATAGCCGCCAGGGGCAGGCATCCCGAAATTACGGGCCACATTATCTTTAGTATCACGACCTTTTTGGTGGCCGAGAATCACAACGGGACGACCTTCTAAACGGGCAACTCCTCCCACGAGAGCGGGATCATCATAGCCACAGCGATCGCCGTGCAATTCAAACCAATCGTCTGCGATCGCCTGGATATAGTCGAGGGTACTAGGTCGACGGGGGTGACGGGCCAGTTGTAACTGTTGGGAGGGATTGAGATTGCCAAAAATTTCCTGTCGCAATTGATCGGCCCGACTTTCGAGTTGGGCCAACTGTTCTGAGACATCAACATTTTCTTCCTGGGCTAACTCTCGAATCTGGTTGATTTTTTCTTCCAATTCGTAAAGGGGCTTTTCAAAATCGAGTAAAAAAACTCGGCGATCGCTAGTTTTGGTCATTTTTAGCAAATATAGTCAATTATAATCGATCCCGTCAGGTGAAAAATTGCCAGTTTCTTATTTTCTCATTAAAACGACTCTTTAACAGGAGCATTAGAATTTGTCAGAGCAGTTAAAGCACAAAGAAGACAAGTTTAACAAGAAATTAAACAGGCGTGTTAAATTTCTATTGCAAATCCCAACAGGGAATAGTAATAACTAACACTTATACAGCGTTTTCGGTATCCATCTGGGACAAAATAGGGATGGTAAGCAAGGCAGACTAGGGATTCTACTGTCCCTCACGGTTATTAAAAGTTCTGTACCCATAATTCCAGGTAGAATCACAATCAAATCTCGCATGGGTGTAATTGACATTTTTATTCCTCTAAAAGCTTCTATCGTTAACTTTTTGAATTTGGCAATTATAAATCTATTGGTTGTCTAAGTTTTTTTTTGTTTAGAAATCTATACATTTTTGTAAT
>JBEIFD010000746.1:0-1969 GCA_040382535.1 Merismopediaceae cyanobacterium | reverse complement strand
CGCCCTCCCCTAGAAGCAGGAAATGCGGTGTCTTTGATGACGATCCATGCGTCCAAGGGTTTGGAATGGTCGGTGGTCATTATCCCCGATCTCACCCGTCAAGCAGGGGGCAGAACGAATACGATCCTGTTTGATCCTGAATTGGGCGTGAGTTGGACAGAGGAAGACGAAGCAGGTGATAAGCAAAAACCCGCCCTTTTTACCCTCTTAGAACAACAACAAAAACAACGGGAAACCGACGAAGCCAAGCGTTTACTCTATGTTGCTCTCACTCGCGCCCGTGATCGCCTTATTTTGACCGCTCCCCAGCCCCAGGGATTGGGTTTAGATCTATTGCGATCGGGGATTGAAGGCAATTTCGAGATTCAGCCCATTGAGTATAATCCCGCAAAACTCACGCAATTTGTTCCCCTCCTGCCAACCATACCTGACCAACCGACGGAGTTGTTATTAAACCCTGTTCATGGGCGTGGTCTGACCTTACCGATTACGGCTTTGACGGATTATGCCCGTTGTCCGAAACGCTTTCATTATCAATATTTAGACGGTCATCCTGGCTTAACGAGTGGCGCAAGTAATTTTGGCCGTGAGATTGGTATTCTTACCCATAAAGCGTTGGAAAAAGGGATTAAAACCGTCGAGGAGTTGGAAAATTACAATAATTCTCTGCTTCTTTCCGAAAAAGTCTCAGAAGCTCTGGAGTTAGCTAATATTTTTCAGGAATTACCAATTTATGAGTCTGTCCGAGGAGGAAATTGGGAAGTTCCGATGCAATTTAGCCAATCCCACCTCATTTTTAATGGTAAGGCTGATTTAGTGGGCGATGATTTTGTGGTGGATATTAAAACGGAGCAAGAATGCAATCCTCAGGAACACCGTTTCCAACTCTGGGCCTATGCTCATACTTTAAAAAAATCCCACGCCTATATTGCCTATCTTCGCCAGGATTTACTTCATTCTTTTTCTGCTTCCGAGCTTGAATCTATTTCCCAGGAAGCGGAAGTTTTAATCCAAAAACTCGGCGATCGCGTTTTTGCTCCTACCCCTTCGGAAGTTGTCTGTGGAATTTGTCCTTATTCAACTTTTTGTGAGGAAAGTGTTATTTTAGTTTCGGAAGTATTAGGTTAAGAATGTGACAAAAAAGAACGGTGATCGCACCGCTTCATTTTCGATGATAATATTTCTAAGTATGTTATCTTTATATTATATAATCTTATGCCTACAACTTAGGTTAAATCATGTTAACTACAGAATCTTCTACACAAGTAAATGTTAGACAGGTGTTAATCAAAGAAATTGAGCAGACTTCAGATTATCTTTTAAGCGAAGTTTTAGACTTTCTTTTGTTTATTAGAGCTAAACATTCACCAATACAGCTAGACATACAAAAAAATGTTAGTGAATTAGTGGAAGATTATGATGATTCTAAATTGAAGATTCAGTTTACAGATGTTTTTAAGCGGCCAGTTCGAGATTTGGCAAAGCGCTATAGACGGATAAAATTTGACATTCAACCAGTTTTAGATCAACTTCAAAGTGGCGAGTTAGTTGGCGATCAGATTCAAGGTACTGGTTATACAGTATTTAAAGTTCGCATCAAAAATAGTGATATTCAGAAAGGTAAAAGTGGGGGATATAGGCTGATTTACTATATTAAAACCTCTGAGAATATTTTGTGTGTTTTGATTTACTCGAAATCTGATGAGGACAATGTAACATCATTGGAAATCAAGAAAACTATTCAAGAATTTTATGATTAAATACATTGAATTTCTTACACTTTGCGATCGCCCATCCAAAAAATTAGTCCGAATATCTTATCTTTGCAATCGCCGATGATTTCTCGAAAATTAACAACAAAGTTAATCATTTCTAATGGCATAACCTCGGATAAAAACAGCCAACTTTAACTGGTGTATAAGCTAATCAGCATTTAAGTTGCAATATCACAATTATTACCTTTGTTTTT
>JBEIFD010000745.1:0-1969 GCA_040382535.1 Merismopediaceae cyanobacterium | reverse complement strand
TGGGGAGATGAAGTGGTATTATCTCGGCTCAAGGCAATCACACATTCCGAATGTCGTCCAGGTAAAAGGCTTTCCCTGCAAGAATTCAACGCTAACAGAGATAAATCATTACTGCTCACACCCGTAGTGGTATCGGCAGGGGTAGTATAACCACCAAGAACGCTATTTTGAATATCAACGACACAATTGCCCAAATCCACCGGACGACGGACTTGATAACAAGCCTGTAAAGCAGGAGTAGCCTCAATGGGAGAGCCATTGCGAATCATCGCAACACATTCGGACAATTGTTTGGGAATTAACGCCCCTGCACAGGCAGACTTGGCTTGATTCCCATCCACCCCATTTGTCGTCAAGTCGGTTACACAAACATCAAACTGGTTCCAATCGGTTGCACTATCTGCCAATGCGGGCAATAAACTTCCATTCCAAAGCAGCAAGCCCAAAGAGAGGGGCCAGAGGGAAAGGGAAGGTCGGTAAGAATGGAGAAAGTTAAACAGCATGGTTTGGAACTCTTGAAAATGCAGAATGGCTAAACCAATTGGATTGTAAACAGAGACGGAATAAAAATCAAGGGGTTCCTTGCCAAACCTTAAAAAATACAAAATTAAAAAATATCAGCTAGAAAATATCCGCAGGATCAGCTGCTTGCAGTTTTTGAATAGCGATCGCTCCTGCGAGGAAACACATCAAGAGGGTCAAAGAAAAAACCAGTAAGATGCGTTCCTGAGTCATCGTAATCGGTAATAAGGTTGCCTGTTTAGCTAAGTGATATAAACCTGATGCCACTAAAAAACCAGGAACATAACCTAAAATCGCCAAAATAAAAGCTTCTTGAAAGACTAAAAAGAGAAAATAGTGATGTTGATAACCGATCGCCTTGAGGGTTGCATATTCGCGCAAATGTTCCGTTACATCCGTATAGAGAATTTGATAAACAACCACAATACCGACAATTAATCCCATTCCCACCCCAAGAGTAAAAATAAAACCGATCGCGGTGCTTGTCATCCAATAATTTTTCTCGAAATCAATCCATTCCTGTTTAGTCAAAATAATAACATCAGGTGGCAAAGCAATTTGTAATTTTTGTTTAAATTGATCGGCATTAATTCCAGACTTGAGTTTAATTAAACCGACTTCGATTAATCCTTTTTGACGTTGAGAAAAAATACGCAAAAAATTAAGCTGACTGGTGATTAAATTACCATCAATGCCAAAGGAGGTTCCCAATTGAAAGAGACCGATAACCTGGACGCGCCGAGAACCAGAACTGAGATTATCAATTTCGGTTTGTACATTTCCCTTCGTTTTAAAATCATTAACAATATTGCCAAATTCAGGGCGAGAAGCAGAGTCGAATAAGACCACATCTGGCTGTTGAAGTTTTTGATAATTCGCGTCAAAATTGGGTAAATTAAAAACAGGATAGCGTATATCAAAACCAATAATATGAATGTTGCGCCAATAGGTCGGTTTGTCGGGGTTTTTCCACTGAGCAAAGCCTAGATAAATAGGAGCAATATATTCCACTTCAGGAAATTTGAGGGCTTGATACAGTCGTCGTTCTGAAAAACCTTTCATTGCGATCAAAGCCGTTGAGCGGGTACTGAGTAGAAAAACATCGCCGTTAAAACTATTTTGAACCTGCACCGCACTGTCAAACAGGGCTGTCTGAAAACCTAATTGCATAAACATTAACACGACAGCAAAACTGATGCCCGCGATCGCCACCCAGAGACGCATTTTTTCGTATTTAAGTTGTAACCAGGCTAAGGGAGTTTTAAATCGCATAGATAGACTAGAAAACTATTTTTACAAATGAATAATCACATTTACCTGTAAGTTTGTTAATGTTCGTACTTTTTGACTCGAATCGGCATCAAGACTAATTTTGACCTCTACAACTCTAACATCACTATCCGCCGCCGGGTCAGTTCCTAAGACATCTTTTTTGCCAATTTGTAAC
>JBEIFD010000744.1:0-1972 GCA_040382535.1 Merismopediaceae cyanobacterium | reverse complement strand
CTAGCTCAGATTCTACTTGTGTGTACACAGTAGCCAAAGTTGGGGGGCTGGGGGGGCAGAATGAGGTTTAGTGGAAGATGTGTGTACACAGTAGCTTATCAAGGGGGGCTAGGGGGGATCTCATTGATAGTTACATCTGAACTTTAATCAAATTAAATTGGTATAACAATGTCTCAATCTCAAAATACAATTTTAGTCACAGGTGGAGCGGGATATATTGGGGCCCATGCTGTTCTTGCTCTCCAAAAGGCGGGCTACCAGGTCATTGTTCTTGATAACCTTTCCTACGGCCATCCTGAATTAATCCAAGACCGCTTGCAAGCCGAACTCCTCGTTGCCGACATCAGCGATCGCGCTTTTTTAGATAATTTATTTGCCACTCGCCAAATTGATGCAGTAATGCACTTTGCCGCGTTCATTGCCGTTGGGGAATCCGTCCAAGAACCCGCCAAATATTACCGTAATAACGTGGTTGGCACTCTTACCCTACTGGAAGCCATGATTGCGGCGAATATCAAAAAATTTGTCTTTTCTTCGACCTGTGCCGTCTATGGAATGCCCAAGGAAGTTCCCATGACGGAAAATCATCCCATCCAGCCTCTCAGTCCCTACGCGGCCAGTAAACGAGTCGTCGAACAAATGTTAGGCGATTTTGATCAGGCCTACGGACTAAAATCGGTTATTTTCCGTTACTTTAATGCATCAGGAGCGGAACCGACTGGTTTATTAGGGGAAGACCACGATCCCGAAACCCATTTAATTCCCCTCGCCTTATTAACAACCTTGAAAAAACGGGAATTTTTGTCAATTTTTGGCACAGATTACGATACTCCCGATGGAACGGCTGTGCGGGACTATATTCATATTTGTGACCTCGCCGATGCTCATATTTTGGGTTTGGAATATTTATTACAAGGCGGAGAAAGTAATCTGTTTAATCTAGGGAATGGCAATGGTTTCTCCGTTCGAGAAGTGATTGAAACTACGAAAAAAGTGACTGGACTCCCCCTACCCGTCAAAGAAGGCGATCGCCGAGCGGGAGATGCCCCCATTTTGGTCGGCAGTAGTGAGAAAGCTCAAAAAATTCTGGGTTGGCAACCTCAATACGCTGATTTAGAGAAAATCATCAGCCACGCCTGGCAATGGCATCAACAACGTCACGGCTAATTATTCATCACCCGTAGGGGTTTGGTTTCCAAATCCATAGAGCTAAATCCCAACATAAAAAACCCAGCAGACAATCTACTGGGTAAAAAACAAAAATTCAAAGGTTTGATTGATTTAACTTTCAGCAGTCGCTGGAGTCTTTTTATCCAACTTTTGATATTTCCGCATGAAGCGATCGACACGGCCTTCCGTATCCATGATTTTTTGGGTTCCCGTATAAAAGGGATGATTGCCCGACCAAACTTCCACAGAAATTTCGGGTTGGGTGGAACCAACGGTCATGACCAGTTCACCATTACAATAAACTTTGGCATCAGGATACCAAGTGGGATGAATTTCAGCTTTTGGCATAGGATGTTTCCTCTATCGTTTCGAGTATTGGGGAGCTTTACGGGCTTTGTGTAAACCGTATTTTTTCCGTTCTTTAGCACGGGGATCGCGGGTCAAATAACCTTCAGCTTTGAGGGGCTGACGATTTTCAGGAGCCAACTGACAGAGCGCACGGGCAACACCGAGTTTCACTGCATCAGATTGTCCCGTCAAACCACCGCCATGAGCATTAACGAGAATATTGTACTCATTTTCTAAACCGAGGGTTTCCAAAGGAGCTTTGACGCTTTGGGTATAGTTAGCGATTCGGTTAAAGTAATCACTTCCTTCTTTGCCATTGACAATCACTTCTCCCGTACCAGGAACGAGACGGACTCTGGCGATCGCCTGTTTACGACGACCTGTTCCCCAATAAACGACTTTTTTAGAATCAGTAGCTTGCATTATTTACCTCCAACAGGGATAGTATTGACCG
>JBEIFD010000743.1:0-1973 GCA_040382535.1 Merismopediaceae cyanobacterium | reverse complement strand
CTCGCCTCATTTCGGCTGATACCTCGGAAGCAAGAAAGGGAACAATTGGTGTGGTGGCTTTGGATAGTCAAGGGAAAATTGCGGCAGGAACCTCAACGGGAGGTAAAGGTTTAGAACGGATTGGTCGGGTCAGTGATTCAGCCATGCCCGCCGGAAATTATGCCACCCCATTCGCCGGTGTTAGTTGTACGGGAGTGGGGGAAGATATTATTAATGAATGTCTGGCTGCCAAAATTGTTATTCGTGTTAGCGATGGATTTTCTCTTGCTCAATCCATGACCAAATCTATTCAGGAGGCTCAGTCCCATCAAACCGATTTAGCAGCGATCGCTTTAGATCAAACGGGAGTCATTGCCTGGGGAAAAACCTGTCCAGTGTTGTTGGGGGCTTACCATAATGGCACAGCGATCGGTGATACATTAGAATTGACTGATAGTGACACAGTGGGCTATTTGGCATAGGCTTTTGTCAAACGATGATTTTTTGACACAAACTTGTTAAGATTCTAACTTGGCTTTATCCTAACAGGAAAGGAGATTAGTATTTATGTCGTTTGAAGAGGATTACGAAGACGTACTTTTGAGCATCGAAAGTGCAATTATGGGTTTTTATCAAGCAGACCCAAGCTTAATAGATACGGAAGTAGATACCGTCTTCACCTGGTTAGTTAAGTATTATCAAGCAAAGTCCCAGGGACGCAAAAGTTCATATCCTCAACCCAAAGGCACTAGTGCAAATCTTTTATTAAAAGTTCAAGGGATTTGTGATATTTTCGTAGGAGAGAATGGTTTGATTGTCAACCAAGAAAAAGGAGAAATTCAACTTCCAGTAAAAATAAGAACCTATTCAGAAATGGTTGAGTGTCTGCAACGCTTAAAATCATCTGTAAAACTCTGGACAAAAAAAGACGGTCGCCAGGGTTATTTAAACTTTGTTAGCCGATTTATTAAGTAGGTTTTAACCCAATTTTATAGTGGGCAAAATGCAAAATAAGACTTACACTGCTGATAGATGAACATTTTACGTTCGACCTTACCCTTCGTTTAGTAATAAGAATGAATTTTTACTTTTTCGCTATAGCAATGAGAACAGCTTTTCTGGAATAAGGCTTCCTCTTTCTCTTGGCATAAGCCTACATTATTCAGGACTTCCATTGAGCTTTTGTTCAATGTCAGGGCGAACGCATCTTATTTTTGAAAGGTAGGCTGGATAAGGGTTTCCGAGAGCATGATTGATTTTTTATGAAACGCTGAAAGTCTTATCAGATAAGGAGTCTAGAATTTAGATGCGTTTGCCCTGCCAGAATGTTATTGGTCAATCTATGGGCGCAGAGAGTTAAGGTTAGAAAAAGACCTGTTAAGATTCGGCCACATCTAGTATTTCAAGCGGAATTGATCGAGTGAGCACGGGGGCAAGGTGAATTTTTTCAACCAAGGGACGAAACCCTAGCCATTGCTGGGACACTTCGGCAAAGGTATCGGGACAACCACTAACGGTAAAACGGGTTGCTAATGATCGCTGAAGATTGCTTAAACCTAAGACTTCTAACTCTTTGCGAGCCGCCTTAACCACATAGCTGGCGGGATCAATTAACTGAATCGAGGCAGGTAAAATGTCCCTAAAAACAGGGGTCAAGTGTTGATAATGAGTACATCCGAATACCAGTGTGTCAATATTAGCATCTAAAAGCGGTTTTAGGTAGCGTTGGGCAACCTGTTTGGTGTAGGGATCACTAATGCGATTTTGCTCAATTAACGGGACAAACTCTGGACAAGGCATTTGCCAAACTTCGGCAGTGGGATCAACTTCTTGAATGGCATTAAGGTAGGCATTACTGGCAGCAGTGGCGGGGGTAGAAATGACACCAATACGTTTACCTTTGCGAACGGCGGCTCTGGCACCAGGTAGAATGACCCCTAAAATGGGGATATTAAATTCTTCACGAACAATGTCTAGGGCAAGGGCAGAACTGG
>JBEIFD010000742.1:0-1988 GCA_040382535.1 Merismopediaceae cyanobacterium | reverse complement strand
TCACTCATCCTTGCCCGATACGGACTTTCGGCTTTTAACCTTTGACCCTGGCGACTGTTCGAGTTCTGTCAGGGAGATTGAGAATAGTGGCGATCCTGCTACAGAGCGGTCTTTGTTGACCAAGGGGTTTGACGATCTACCACTTCTTTTAAGATACAAGGGGTTTGGTTTCCAAATCCATAGAGAGTAAGACTTGGAGACTAAGCCCCTACCGTAAATTAAAAGGGATATGGGAACAAGATTTAGTATCAATCTATTATTTCCATCATGTCCTTACCCTATAAAAAGATTTTCGCAGAGATTTGGGGTAAAATATTCCAAAAGGATGAAGAATTTTGGCTAAAGTTATGACGCTTGACACTACTGTTAAATTAACAATCAGTTTAATAGACCCTGAACTGAATACTGAGGAACTGGATGAAGAAACCCAGCAGTTGTGGATCGAGCTAAATCAATTGGAAGAAGTGGAAAAAGTTGAGCGGGTGGCTGATCCTAATCCGCCAGAGGGAAATAAGGCTTTTGGTGGCGTTTTGTTGGGAATGTTACAGGCAGAGGCAACGATTCCCAATGGATTGAAGGTACTCAGGTTTTTAGGCGATCGCTTTGGTAATAAACCGATGAAGTTGTCAGGGGAAGCTAACGGCAAAAAATTCGAGATCGAGGTACATAGTCGGGAAGAATTGGACGCTGTGGTTGAAGCCTATAAAAAATTGACAGATTCGTAGGGAAAATTGACGTGGCAAAAGTAGCGTTACTGATTGGGGTTAGTGAATATGAACCAGGTTTAAATTCTTTACCTGGCTCGGTTCTAGATGTGGATGCTCTGCGGGAAGTTTTAGTTCATCCTGAAATGGGTGATTTTGCTGAAACGGATGTGATCACCCTCAAAAATCCTCAGCGTCAAGAAATGGAAGATCAGATCTATCGTTTATTCGCAAATCGCTCTAGGGATGATTTACTCCTATTTTATTTTTCAGGGCATGGAGTCAGGGATGAGCGCGGTCAACTTTATCTAGCAAACTGTAATACCCGCAAAGATAACGGTCAATTAGTAGATTCAACTGCTGTCGCCGCAACCTATTTACAGAACAAAATTAATAGCAGTAAATCCCAACGTCAGGTAATTATTTTGGATTGTTGTTTCAGTGGAGCCATTGCCCAGGGAATGACGATTAAAGATGATGGAGTGGTTGATGTGAATGCCTATCTGGGCGGTAAAGGGCGGGCAATTCTCACTTCTTCAACGGCGACAGAATATTCTTTTGGTTCGGAGACAACGGAAGAAACTGGGCTTTCGGTCTATACACGCTATCTAATCGAAGGGATTAAGACAGGAGCGGCAGATACGGATAATGACGGAAATATTGGGGTTGATGAACTCCATGAGTATGCGGCTCGTTGCGTAAAGGAAGCGGCTCCTGCCATGACTCCAAAGTTTTATCCGATGGAAGAAGGTTACAAAATTATTTTAGCCAAATCTCCCAAGGATGATCCTGTGTTGAAATATCGCAAAGAAGTTCATCGAAAAGTGGAGCAAGGTAAAGGAAAATTCTCTAGTTTTGCAGAAAGAATGCTGATTAATAAGCAAAACGAGTGGGGAATTTCAGGAGAAGTTGCGAAACAGATTCGGGATGAAGTTTTACAACCCTATCGGGAATATGAACGAAAATTAGGGGAGTATGAACAGGCTCTTAGAGAATCAGTTGAAGCAGGAGAAATTCAATATCCGCTAAGTCCTGGTATTGAAGCTGATTTGCAGGAATATCGACAACATTTAAAATTAAAAGAGTCTGATATTGACGCAATCGAATCTAAAATTTTATTGCCATTGAAAAGTGAGTATGAAGAATCGTTAAAAATAGGATTTGATGTCATCCTTGAAGCATTTCCTGTTGACAAGAAAATTGACATACTCAAGTTTGTTCGTACCGTTACTGGCTTGGGCTTAAAAGAAGCTAAAGATTTGGTGGAATCTGTTCCTAAAGCAG
>JBEIFD010000741.1:0-2000 GCA_040382535.1 Merismopediaceae cyanobacterium | reverse complement strand
AGTTGCTTGCGCTCACTGCATAACGTAAATGCAAAAACAGAATTGGTGGTTGAGGATGCCGATTTCCAAGCTTCCTGTGTTAGGATCAACGGTTGGTTTATTGCGCTATTGAGGAAAACGGTTGCTCTTTTGTCTGCCTCTTCTGACTTTATTAATTTTCTCTCTTGTTAACTAACTATGACTGACGCTATTCGTATTCTAATGTGTGCGCCTGACCACTACGATGTGGATTATGTGATTAATCCCTGGATGGAAGGCAATATTCATAAATCTTCCCGCGATCGCGCCGTTGAGCAATGGCAAAAACTATATCATGTTCTCAAAGATCGGGCCTTAGTGGATTTAGTTCCGCCCGCCAAGGGTTGGCCCGACATGGTATTTACTGCCAACGCTGGTTTAGTTCTAGGAGATAACGTGGTTCTAAGTCGCTTTTTCCACAAAGAACGGCAAGGAGAAGAACCCTATTTCAAAGAATGGTTTGAGCAAAATGGCTTTACGGTCTATGAATTGCCGAAGGATTTACCCTTTGAAGGAGCGGGAGATGCACTTTTTGATCGGGAAGGACGCTGGCTTTGGGCAGGTTACGGTTTTCGTTCAGAATTAGATTCCCATCCCTACATTGCCGGTTGGTTGGACACAGAAGTGGTTTCCCTGCGTTTAATTGATGAACGTTTCTATCACCTGGATACCTGTTTTTGTCCTTTGACGGGCGGTTATTTGCTTTATTATCCTCCTGCTTTTGATTCTTACTCAAATCGGGTGATCGAGATGCGAATTCCCCCCGAAAAACGCATTATCGTCGAAGAACCCGATGCGGTCTGTTTTGCTTGCAATGCGGTTAATGTCAATAACACAATTGTCATGAATCAGGTTAGCGATCGCCTGAAACAACAATTGAGAGAAGTGGGCTTTGAAGTGGTGGAAACCCCCCTAAGTGAATTTTTAAAAGCTGGGGGAGCCGCTAAATGTTTAACCCTGCGGGTGACGGAACCAATTTTAGAAACCGTTCATGCCAATGCGCCGATCGAGAGTCGTGTGGTTCGTCTGGAAGGCCACTTACTCGATTCCGGTTTATTAAATCAAGCTCTCGATTTAGTGGTCGAAAATAGTGGTAGTTTTCGGGTGCTTAACTTTAATTTAGGGGTTGAACGTCAGAGTATTTCCACCGCCGAAGTACGAATTTCCGCGCCATCCCATACCATCATGGAAGAGATCATGACCGAATTGATTGATCTCGGTGCAGTTCCTCCGCCCCAGGAACTCTGTGATATCAATACGGAAATTGTGACCCAGGCTGGGGTTGCACCGGATGACTTCTACGTTAGTACTATTTATCCAACGGAAGTACGGGTTAATTGTGAATGGGTCAGGGTACAAAATCAGCGAATGGATGCGGCCATTGTGGCTCAAATCACTCCCGATGGGCCGATCGCCCGTTGTGTCTTGCTCAGAGATTTACAGGTCGGCGATCGCGTCATGGTGAGTGTAGAGGGGATTCGCACCGTTAAAAAAGTAGAGTCTCACGACAATAGCCGTAAAGAAAACAAGGAATTTTCCTTTATGGGGGCCGGGGTTTCCAGTGAACGACGGGTAGAATTGCTAGTCGAACAGATCGCCTGGGAAATGCGAAAAATTCGGGATCAAGGAGGCAAAATTGTGGTGACGGCAGGGCCGGTTGTCATTCATACCGGCGGCTCACAACATCTTTCTCGACTGATTCGGGATGGCTATGTGCAAGCTCTGTTAGGGGGAAATGCGATCGCCGTTCATGATATGGAACAGTCCATGATGGGAACGTCTTTGGGTGTGGATATGCAACGGGGTATTCCAGTCCGTGGTGGCCATCGTCATCATTTAAAAGTGATCAATACCATCCGTCGTTATGGCGGTATTCGTCAAGCGGTCGAAACAGGTTTAGTCACTAAGGGCGTGATGTATGAATGCGTGAAAAATAATATTCCCTATGCCCTAGCCGGTTCGATTCGAGATGATGGCCCCTT
>JBEIFD010000740.1:0-2004 GCA_040382535.1 Merismopediaceae cyanobacterium | reverse complement strand
CAGTAACGAGGGTGATGCTATTGTTGCAAAATGCGGTAATATACCTCTTTCTGTCGCATAAATGTATCAGTTATTCCATATTAGAACAGCAAAAATAAATTCAGAACGATTTTGCGTCGTTTCAGCGATCAGTGTAATTGTTAAGAATTGTACAACCCTCTTGTTATAAGGCTTTTTATGTCATGAAACCCTAAATTTAGAATTACTGAATTGTTGCCAATACAAAAAAGTACTATTTACGGTTGATTCACTAACTTGAAACATTAAATCCAATAATTGAAAACTGATATTATGCCTTAGATAAACTAGCATTAAGATTATTTGCATTTCGATTAAAAGCTTAGGATTATTGCCACCAACCGCTCGATTTAGTCTAAATTTTTTCTTTTCTATTTCTTCTTATTTTCTTTAATACAAAACTTTGCCCTGCTCCATCAATAGTGGTAAGTGATTATAGTCAATACCTAACAATCGCTTCGTTTCCTCTGGATGTTTATTGATGTAAGTTAATTTGACACTCCCCCGCATAACTGACGGGTGCTTTTAGGCTCCTATTTTCTACTGGTAAAATTTTCCATTTTTAGTTTTCCATTTTCTAGAATTATACATTAATTTTGTGCTTTTTAAAATATTATGGAGATGTCCAAAACACCAGAACCTGAAATTTCAACTATTCAATGACCATACAGGCAACAATATAATAATTGGTTGGACAATATTAGGATTAATCAATCGTGGGTCGCCATCTGACAGAATGCTTGTAATTTCTGCAAGTAGTTATGAAGACGTTGAGTTTGCTTAGGCGTTTTACCCGATTTCATGGTCATTTGCCAGAAGAGTAGATCTGTCCTCATTAACCGTAACAGCCGGTGGATCTCGGTTTGCATAACTCGCCATTGATGAGCCATCTTCGGTTCTAAGGTATCATCCGTTAGGGTCAATATCTCTTGCAAAAAATAAGACTCTAGTTCTTCAAATTGGGCCGCGATCGCCTCAGGGACAGGATTTTCTGCCCTCCATAAAACGCTCAAGTTATCAACCCTGGCTGCAAACTGATGGTAAACAGATAAATGTGTTGTAGGTAACATTTTTCAGTAAATCATGTTAAAGTGAAAATAATTTACTCCGAACCAAGCCTTGGGATTTCTCCCATCAGAAAGGCTGTTTTTAAAAAAAGTCTTAAGATAAAGTATCATTTTCCGAACCTTTCCCTTTCCCTATGCTAATAAACAATAAAGCTATATAGGGTAAAGATAGTTTTCCAATTGAACTTATCAGGGATGCCTGTCTGGCTCTTCGTTCGTTGGGGTTTTATCTGACTGCCTATCTCTGCCATTATCCCCCTTCGTTAAGACCTATGAACGCCCTTGCCACTTTAACCACACCGCCTAAAGCCTCTGCTCCTATTTCGGTGACAAGTCCATCACCTCTGCTCATCGATTTGCCCCAATGGCTTCAGGATTGTCTAGATCGCGTGGATATGTCCCAATCAGTCGAGAGTGATTGTTTGATTTGTCAGGCCTTTAAATTTGCGTACCAACTTCATGAAGGTCAATATCGCAAATCTGGAGAACCCTATATTGCCCATCCGGTGGCAGTGGCTGGCTTACTACGGGACTTGGGTGGAGATGAGGCCATGATTGCGGCGGGATTTCTGCATGATGTGGTGGAAGATACGGACATTACAGTGGAGGGTATTGCTGGCTTATTTGGTACAGAAGTGGCGCAATTAGTTGAGGGTGTAACGAAGTTATCTAAGTTTAATTTTTCGAGTAAAACAGAACATCAGGCCGAGAATTTCCGCCGTATGTTTTTGGCGATGGCCCAGGATATTCGGGTTATTGTGGTTAAGCTGGCCGATCGCCTGCATAATATGCGAACCTTGGAGGCTTTGAACGAGGAAAAACAAGCTCGCATTGCCAGGGAAACGAGGGAAATTTTCGCGCCCTTGGCTAACCGTTTAGGAATTTGGCGGTTTAAGTGGGAATTGGAAGATTTGTCTTT
>JBEIFD010000739.1:0-2013 GCA_040382535.1 Merismopediaceae cyanobacterium | reverse complement strand
GAGTTGGCTCTATTCCAATTTGGGGGGAACCTCTATTCAACGGGAAAACTAGATCTTCCTGGACTGCGATCGGCACGGGAATTATTCACTCATGCCTCTTTTCCCATCGCCGCCGCACCTGAAGGGGCAACGAATGGGCATAACGAGATTATCAGTCCCTTGGAACCTGGGATTGCTCAACTGGGTTTTTGGTGTGCGGAAGATTTACAAAAAAGCGATCGCACAGAAGAAGTGTTTATCATTCCTGTTGGGATTCAATATTTTTATATCACACCACCTTGGGCAGAAATTGCGGATTTATTAACCCAATTAGAAAAAGATTGTGGGATTAAAATCCCTTTATCTACTGGGAATAATACATTAGATGAACAAAAATTATATGAACGTTTATTTAATTTAGGGGAAGAAATTTTAGGAATTATGGAGAATTTTTATCGGGAATCCTATTATCAAAATTTACCTGATCTAGAGACTCTAAAAACAACCTTTGATGATAACTCAGATCAGATCCAACAATTGCCGAATGCACTCTTTTCCTTACGGTTACAAAATTTACTCAATGTCGCCCTAGAAGTGGCTGAACAATATTTTCATATTCCTAATAAAGGAAGTATCGTCGATCGCTGTCGTCGGGTAGAACAGGCGGGTTGGGATTGCATTTATCGGGAAGAACTCAAGCCTAATCAGGAGCTTAGTCCTCTGAAGCGGGGCTTGGCCGATCGCGTGGCGGAAGAAGCGGATTTGCGGATGTGGCACATGAGAATGGTAGAAAGTTTTGTGGCGGTGACGGGGCATTATGTCGAGGAAAAGCCTACGGTAGAACGCTTCGCTGATACGATATTACTAATTTGGGATTTGGTGGCTCGCATTAAGGGGAGAACCTCTTTTTTTCGTCCCCGATTAGGTCAACAACGCGCCCAGATGACCATTGGGGAACCGATTTCTGTCACGACGCGATCGCCTCAATATAAAGCAAATCGTCGTCAAGCGGTGGCGAATCTGACTCAGGAATTACAACATAATCTAGAAAAAATGATTATTCATTAGGAATTTCTCCCAAATAAGGCTCTCTTGGATCAATGGTGTCAATTGTTAAATTTGCTACTTTTGGGCGCAAGCCTTGCTACAATTCCCTGAAAACCTTATGTAGGGGCGAATGGCGTTCGCCCTTAAACTGTACCTTGAACTGTAATCGATACCCTAGAGCTGACCCTCTCACCATTCTGTCTGTTAACCAATCGGAGAAAATTGATCAATGACCTGATCGTTTCCTTGCGTTGCCCACGTTGCAAAATGTCGAGCGAGGGGTGGGGCATAGGCCAAAGGGCTAGTAAATCCTGAAAAGAGGTGAATACCTTCAAACTTTTGGATTTTACCGACTAAAGGACGGCTAGGATCACTAAAAGCCACTAGGCAATGATGGCAAGTTCCAGGCACATTGGCCAATTGAGGTAAAATTTTAGCAATTTGGGAACGAATTTCGGTTTCACTTTGAGTTAAGTCAGGAATCATGCTTGAATCGATGATGATCTGGCTCGCTTGCCCAAGATAATAACTACCATCTAAAAACTGAATCGCGCCTGGTTCGATAATTGCCGCCATCACATTAGAGTTGGGGAGATTCCAATCGGATTCTTTGTCGGGTTGTCTGACCTGAGATTCAATTTTTAAGCGTTGCAAAATGGCAGGCATCACCAGCGATCGCAGACGAATATTGAGGGGCGGTGTCTTGATGACCTGAGCATGACTGAAATACAGAGGAATCCGAATATTGTTAGTCTCTAGGAAAGAACGGCTGAAAGCTCCTGCACAAATTACCGTATTTTCTGATTGATAAGTATTTTTAGACGTAATAACCCCAATAATTCGCTCATTTTGACGCAATAAATTGAAAACAGGTTCAATGGCGATCGTTCCCCCCAACCGTAAAAATGCCTGTAGATAGGCCCTGGTCGTGTTTTGGGCATGAATATGACCGGGAGCCACCGTCAAGACTCCTGCAATTTGGTCAGG
>JBEIFD010000738.1:0-2038 GCA_040382535.1 Merismopediaceae cyanobacterium | reverse complement strand
TCGGGATTGCGTAAAAAAAGTTCGAGCAGTTGATATTCCTTTGAGGTCAGGGGGACGGGGTTCATCTTGTACGTGACCTGACAACTATTGGGATTCAAGGCTAGGTCATCATAGGTCAAAATCGGCGATCGCATCACCTTATTCCGTCTGAGCAGAGCGCGAATCCGAGCCAAAAGTTCTTCTACAATAAAGGGCTTGACCACATAATCATCGGCCCCCGCATCCAGTCCCATCACCTTGTTGTTCACTTCATCCAAGGCCGTCATCAGCAGAATGGGAGTATCTCGATTGGGGTTAGGAACAGGAGAATTATTGGCTCGAAGTTTTTGACAAAAACGAATCCCATCCAGCCCAGGCAAGACGAGATCAAGCAAAATAAGGTCATAGGGATAGGTTTCTACCAAATCCCAAGCCATCATGCCATCGTTTGCCACTTCAAATTGATAATGCTGTTGCACCAGTATCACCTGAAGCAATTCAGCTAGACCTTGATCGTCTTCTACACAAAGGATTTTCACGGAACTATAACATTTGCTTATAAATTATCATACAGACGAACTAACTCTCCTTTTTTTTTGCGGTCTCACTTAACACTGGCAGAAATCTAATGTAGATTCACACAGAACTAAGCCACGCTTGGGACGAGCCTTAAACAAAACAATGGAAGGAGTAAACCCCATTATTCCGAAAATATATTACCAGGTTAAGAACCTTTTAAGACTGTGTCAAGTCCAAATTTTTAGCAATCATGATTACCCATTGAAGAAAATTGTCTCTTCTTGGGGGAACCCTATCAGGTTTTACAATGGTGTGCAATTGAATAAATTTACGGTCAAGCGGTTTAAACCCCTTGTTGAGCATCACCGAGAATACCTTAATCATAGGAATACCGCTATAGAATCGGATTGGCAAGTCGAAAATAGGGATTAAGCTTAATTTTTATTAAGAACAACCGTTTTTGCCGTTAGGTTTTCTAACCAAACAAGATTCCAATCTTCTGTAATTTTTACCCATTTGGGATTGTTGGCTTGGCCATCTTTCCATTCAAAAATAATCCGATTAAAAACAGGCTGACTTTTATCAAAGGGAGAAAAGGATTTCTCTATCCAAATAACATCTTCTGGGTGTAGCAATAATTCCTTGAGAACCAGGGTAGCCATATCTTGGACGTTTTGTGGAGTGGTGCGGAAAGTATCCGACAGTCTTTTGGAGAAAACAACAACTTGTTGATTGAGATGGAGAGGATCGAGTTGGAAATAAAAAGGGGTTTCTTGTTTCTCTAGGGTCTCACTGGAGAAAACCTGATAACGACAGAAATAAGGATTTTCTTTGAGAACGCTGAGGTATGATGTCATGATGTCTCCTTAATTAAAATCGATTGGATGATCGATTAAAGTGATCAAAGTTGTCGGGCTAGAGAACTTATAATTAGGTCGGTAATACTCAGTTAATATTGTCGGAAAATGGGGATGATTCAAAGATCGCTTGATTTTCTAAACTGTCTAATAGAGCAGACTTAGGCCATCACACTTATTAATAAAGAACCGAGTTGAATTGAAGTTAATGTATTTTTGTGAATATTCTGTGAAGTTCCATTACTTCAGGATTGACAAAAATATGAGGATTCAGATCTGAATATTTTTTTCTGGATTTTTTGCCCTGTTTTAGGAATGATTGACTTTTTTAAAAATTAAAAGGCGATCGCCTCTCTGAATGTTTTCGCGGATCGATCAGGAGTTGGACGAACTTTTCTGTAAAATTTGAGTATTACACTTTATTTTAAACGGCGAGTTACCCCTATCGATACCGTATTTGGGAATTTACAAGGACTAAAAACTAATCAGGTCAAACAGATCCAACGACTTTATCAACAGCGTTTACAGGGCGATCGCTTTACCACGTCGGAATTTGCCCAACGGTTAGCGGCCATTAGTACGGAAATTAATCAACCCGTTTCCGCCTATATTAATCGTCGGGGTCAGGTGATACGAGTCGGAGTCGGAACCCCCAGGCAGACCCAAATTCCTCCCTTAGAGTT
>JBEIFD010000737.1:0-2039 GCA_040382535.1 Merismopediaceae cyanobacterium | reverse complement strand
GCCATAGAGGAATTAGCTCCCTGTGAAAACGTCTGGATGGTTGGGGATACGGAAGCAGATATTGCGGCGGCGAAAAGTTATGAGATTCCCTTTGTCGGGGTGTTATCGGGAATCCGCGATCGCGATCGCCTAGAGCAGTATCAACCCGATTTTATTGTCCATAATTTGAGGGAAGCCGTAGATTTAATTTTAGCGGCGATCGGCTAATCTCCCTTGAATCACAGCACGATTAAAAATCCACTACACCGTACACTGGTAAGTCGTCATCTGAATGTGTTAGAATCGTTACAAAATATTACTAACCGTTCCTAAACGTAACTCCAGAGTCTATATGTCCCTTCCCATTCGCAATCTTGCCATCATCGCCCACGTCGATCACGGTAAAACGACCTTAGTTGATGCACTCCTCAAACAATCTGGCATTTTTCGCGAAGGGGAAGACGTTCCGATTTGTGTCATGGACTCCAATGCCCTAGAACGGGAACGGGGAATTACCATTCTTTCTAAAAATACCGCCGTTCGTTATCAAGACACCCTGATTAATATTGTTGATACCCCAGGACACGCCGATTTTGGCGGAGAAGTTGAACGAGTATTGGGAATGGTAGATGGTTGCGTCCTGATTGTGGATGCCAATGAAGGCCCCATGCCTCAAACTCGCTTTGTGCTGAAAAAAGCCTTGGAAAAAGGATTACGTCCTATTCTTGTTGTTAACAAAATCGATCGCCCTCGTGCTGATCCCAACACAGCCGTTGATAAAGTTTTTGATTTATTTGTAGAATTAGGCGCGGATGATGATCAGTGTGATTTCACGACTCTCTTCGCCTCTGGTTTAGCAGGTTACGCCAAGGATTCCTTAGAAGATGAAGGGGTCGATATGGAACCCTTATTCCAAGCGATTTTACACCACGTTCCGCCCCCTGCTGGAGACCCCACTAAACCCCTCCAATTGCAGGTGACAACCCTCGATTATTCCGACTATTTGGGACGGATTATCATTGGTCGGATTCACAATGGAACCATTAAATCAGGTCAACAGGTCGCCCTGGTTAAAGATACGGGAGACATTGTTAAAGGTCGGGTGACGAAGTTGTTAGGCTTCTCTGGTTTACAACGAGTCGAAATGGAAGAGGCTAGTGCGGGTTATATTGTGGCGGTCGCAGGTTTTGCGGATGCGAATATTGGTGAAACTCTGACCAGTGCGGATGATCCCCAGGCATTGCCTTTGATTAAAGTTGATGAACCAACCCTACAAATGACGTTTTCCGTCAATGATTCACCCTTTGCAGGTCAAGAAGGTCAATTTGTGACTTCTCGCCAAATTCGCGATCGCCTCCACCGTGAATTGGAAACTAACGTGGCTCTACGGGTGGAAGACAGTGATTCTGCTGAAAAATTCCTCGTTTCAGGACGGGGGGAATTGCATCTAGGTATCTTGATTGAAACCATGCGTCGCGAAGGCTACGAATTTCAGGTCTCCCAACCCCAGGTTATTTTCCGTGAAGTTAATGGCCAGCCCTGTGAACCCTTTGAATATTTAGTATTAGACGTTCCTGAAGCGGCTGTGGGATCTTGTATAGACCGACTCAATCAACGTCGGGGTGAAATGCAGGATATGCAAAAAGGCACGAATAATCGTACTCAACTAGAGTTTATTATTCCCGCGCGGGGCTTAATCGGCTTTCGGGGCGAATTCATCCGCATGTCACGGGGTGAAGGCATCATGAACCATAGTTTTCTGGAATATCGGAAACTATCGGGAACCGTAGAAACCCGTTACAACGGTATTATTACCGCCTTTGAAGAAGGAACAGCTACTTTCTATGCCATGAAAAATGCAGAAGATCGGGGTGTTTTCTTCATCACGCCAGGTACGAAAGTTTATCGCGGTATGATTATTGGGGAACATAACCGTCCCCAGGATTTAGACTTGAATGTTTGTAAAGCCAAACAATTGACAAATCACCGTTCCGCAACAGGGGATGAATTGGTGCAATTACAAGCTCCCATTGAAATGAGCCTAGAACGGGCTTTGGAAT
>JBEIFD010000736.1:0-2043 GCA_040382535.1 Merismopediaceae cyanobacterium | reverse complement strand
TGTTTATCAAATAACATTAACTAGGTTTTTAACTAGCCGTTCCCCGTGAGCGGCTTTTTTATTCTTTTCAAAGTATTCTTTTAGCGAGTGACTCCCTGAATAACGGGGCGAATATCCGTTCCTTCAAATGTCCCTGGATTACCACTCCAATTAAAATCACTAATGCGTAAATTGATTGATCCAATTTGTAATTGGGGATTATAGCGCACCATAAAGTTGTAAGTTCGGCGGCTATATTCAATGAATAATTCTGTGCTGATTTGTTTGTTTGCATCAATACTATAGGCACTCTGAACTCCAATTCTAAAAGGCCCATAGACTTGCTGGGTTAATCCCCAAGAGAGAACCTGGGTATCGGCAAAGCGATCGAATAGGAAGGGAGATACCCCACCGCGAATGGCTTGTAAATAACTGATATTAAAACCTGTGTAATCCAAATAAGGTTCTGAAAAATGTCCAAATTGACCGAGTAAACCAATACTTCCCGTTACAGAGGGCTGGGAACTGCCATCACTATAAAAACTGGTTACGCCCGTTACTCCTGTCGTTACCTGTAAATAGGGCAAAACTGGCGTTGGGGTATAGCGTAATCCTTTATCTGGCTTGGGTTCTAGGGCCTCTCCCATCCAAAGAAAATAGTATTTGTTGAGGGAGACAGCCCCTTGATAACGCATTAATGTGACCAAATTGTTATCGCGTACAGGAGGAAGTAATTCCTCTTGGTCGGTTTCGGATTGGATGTCTTGAATTGAAGCTTGATAACTCAAAGACAGGCTCGGATCACCCAGGGGAATAACGGGGGAAACTAGAACGGCTCCCACACTACTGTTCACCGTTTGGAAGCCCAAGGAACCGTTAAACAAGCGTTCTCGATAGTTGTATTCAAAGCGGAGGTCGTGGGGAGAAGAGATATCGCCGATTTTATTTTGTAGGGCAACTTTGGCCCGTAGGGAAGTATCAATTTCTCCTAAATCTAGGCTTGAAAAATTAAGGGTATTAATCAGGCGGGTGCGATCGCTGAAAGTAACATCCAAATCCGAAATCAGACCAAAGGAAGCGGGACAAATCACACAGACTTGGGAATCACTTAAATTGGCAGTGGGAAAAGCGGTCGGAAAGAGGGCTTTTTGAAGTAAATATTGGGGTTTAATATCAAAACGGACGGATTTAGTATCGAGAATATTAAAACTACTTTGAACATAAAGTCCTCCTCGATCCTGCCCATCGTAGCCAAAGCTTAAAATTCCTGGTTGGCGATTGCGGCGGTCTAAGACTAATCGATCTTGAAAGAGGGGCATGGTATTTTCTTGATCCAACACCACCCGTGACTCGCTTAATCTCACTTCATCCACGAGGGGAGCCACATTGTAATAATTAGCCGTTTCCGCTTGAATTTCTAACTCAGGGGGAGAAAACGGGTCGTTCGTAATTCTAACTTTACTGGCATTCCAACCTTCAGAATCAAAATCAATTTTCTTTGCCTGAAAACGCAAACGGTTAATTTGTCCACCATTGACATTATTGCTTCCCGCCGTCCCAAAACGGTTTAAATCCAAACTGGTTCCCGCAGAAAAGGTATAGCCGTCTCCTGTTGTAATTCGTTGGAGGGGTTGATTATTGATCAAACGTTCATTGAGGGTCTGGGAGGGGATGACGTTGCCCCCAGGATCGGTGGGGAGAGTCCGAGAAATATCGCGGCCCGTTGTGGGTTGATAAATTTCTCCCCTGGCATTGTAAATCACGCCCTTATCTTGAACAAAATAATATTCAAATTTTTCCCCCTGTAGGGTCTGTTCTCCCCGCTTTAGCGAAACATTTCCTTCGGCGACAGCAAAGCGATCGGGTAAATTAATCTGTAGGCGATCGGCGAGCAAAACGCCATTAGCAAAACGCATAACGACTTTACCCGTTGCCGTTATCACCTGATTATTGGTGCTGTATTCTTGTTGGTCGGCGATGAGTTCCAGTACTCCAGGTGGTTCTTTCGGTTTAGTCTCGCTGGAGGTTGAGGGGGCGTTAGAACCATTGGGAGTATTATTTTCT
>JBEIFD010000735.1:0-2046 GCA_040382535.1 Merismopediaceae cyanobacterium | reverse complement strand
CTTACTCCAAATTCGCCTGCTTTGTTGAACCTCTTGTATTGCAAACTTTCTAGCCTCCAATTAGACGATACCAGTGCCTCTATCTGCACTCAATACCATTTAAATTGGTATAACTCAGTTTTATTACTCATTATTTATCAAAAAGCTAGGAATTATAAATCGGGCAGTTGGGTTAGTTTTTCTTGCCAATCACGAATACCTTGTTGGGCGATCGCGTAAATAGAGGATTGATCACGGGGGACTAGGTTAGCCGCAGCGATCGCGTCTTGCCAATTTCCGACTTCGGCACGACCTTGGGCAATTTCTAGAATGGTCTGACTCCAAAAAGTGATTCGGGTTTGAGCTTCGGGATAGACAGGAGACTGGGGAGAAATTTTTCTTAATTCGGCGATCGCCCTGATGAAATCTGAGGCTTGGTGGCGTTTGAGGTGAATTTTGGCTTCTTCAAAAATGGTTTGATCGGGTTTAGGGGATGATGGAGACTGGGCGAGTTTGCGTGAACTCCGCAAGGTAAACAGGGCTATTGCCAAAAGAATTAGGGGAATTGTTAAAAAAATGACTCCTAATTTTAGCGATCGCGGTAGGTCGGGGAAAGAAAAATGGATAGGTTTGCTCAACGCTTGGGGACGGGAGCGTAATGCAACAGGCTTCGTGCGGAGAGTAACAGGTCTAGGTTGCGGGATACGAAGGGGAGGTATTGGAGCATTTAATTTGCTGGGCAGAAGGGCTTGTTGACGAGAGGGAATATTAGGACTGAGGATGATGAGGGGATTTTCCTCTCTATGATCTAGGCGATCGCGTAAAAAGAATTCCAGTAAATCCAAATTTAAAGCATCTTGATAATAATGGAACGCATCCCCCAACGCCGAGGCCAATTCTCCCAAATTTTCCTGAAATTGATTAAAGCGGACAATCAGACTAATTCCCTGTTGCCTAGCTTCTAATAGGGTTTGACCACTGACGGGATTACTGCCCTGGCTAGAAATCAGGTCTAAAATCAACAACGCAGGAGAATTGTTTGAGACTTCAAATTTTTCTAACAGCGATCCCAAATTAAGGGCTGTATTTTCTAAATTTTGGGAATCGGCATCAATGGGCAGTAAATAACTTTGACCATTAGATTGACTGCCGTAACCCTGAAAATAAATAATATTAGGCACTTTACTGGTACTTTTTAGGAGATTATGCCGATTGGGATAAATGGCCTTTCCCTGACCTAATTTTGTATTGTCCGTAAATAAAAGAGCCTGTTTTTCAGACAATCCCAGATCATGGCGTAAAAATCGCTGTAATGACCAAAAAGTAGCCTCTGCCCCATCTAAATGCGGTAAAAAGCGATAATGGCCAATACCAATGGTGATAAATCGATAATTTTCCATTGTGCAATGTCTAACAGAAACGCTTAGAATAGAGAGATTGTCAATTTTGCGAATTTTAAACCGATGGCTTGTCCTAAAAAGAAAACTTCAAAATCCAAGCGTGATAAACGCCGTGCCAACTGGAGAAACCTCGCGGCTGTAGAAGCTCAAAAAGCTCTCTCCTTGGGCAAATCCATTTTAACGGGACGCTCTAACAGTTTCGTCTATCCCAAAGACGAAGACGAAGAATAACGAAAGGGGACGGACTCAGGGCAGGTTGCTGTCCTTTTGTCCTCTTATTGATTAAACTATTAAACCATTTTCTCTTTAGTTGGCAATTTTTGGTAAATGTTAGGGAAATTTTTTAAGAAACCAGACCCTTCCCTCGGCGATCGCGTTCCTCCTGGGCAACATCTCACGGAAGGTTTTCCCGTTTTGACCTATGGCCCTACTCCAGAGATAGATTTGGCAACCTGGCAATTGAAGATCTGGGGTTTAGCATCGCCGTTGGTTCTGTCCTGGTCTGAGTTGATGGCATTACCAAATCAAGACTTTACGGCGGATTTCCATTGTGTTACCCGTTGGTCTCGATTGGATGCGAAGTGGACGGGCATAAAAATTACAGATGTATTGAATTTGGTGGAGCTTGACCCCCAGGCGACCCATGTTTTACAGCATTGTTATGGGG
>JBEIFD010000734.1:0-2052 GCA_040382535.1 Merismopediaceae cyanobacterium | reverse complement strand
GTTTGATATTTTTTTCGGGATTAATAAAAATCGAAAAGTAGTCGTGTGGCTAGGTAATATTGATAAGTTGTCTTCACTATTTATTTTGTTTTGTCAGTTGCCAGAGTTGAATTTCATAACAAAGATGCTTATCAAAAATTGTTCTAGCTTCCAAACCTTCGGCGATCGCCTTTTGTAACCAACGCTTATAGGCCCAATTTAACAAAGCATAGAGAGGCGGAACAGCAATTTTAATGAGTGTTCCGATATATTCTCCCGTACTCAGTCCAAATTGACGAAAATGTTCGATCGCGAGATCTAAGGTTGGTGCAATTTGTTGGGAAATATCTTCTTGTTTAACTAGGGTAAATCCAGACTGAGAGAGGGATTTATTCAGACCTTCAACGACGTGACAATTAGAAAAAATTCCCTCGGTGTAATTCTCATCACTGCGTAACATATCTGCCAACAAAAGATAACCACCTGGCTTTAAAACCCGTGCCGCACCCTTGGCAATATCCTCGGAAGCCATATATTGACTGCTTTCACTCAAAAGAACTAGGTCATAAACTTCGGTTTCCGTAAAATCTTCAAATTTCATATCATGAAAAATTGCTTTCCCTTCCGTTGCCTCTAAAAACTTTTTCTTCTGAAAGGAATCGGGAGCCAAACCATCGACTTTTAAACCCTGTTTAAGCAAAAACACCGCATTCCCGCCAATACCACAGCCCACATCCAAGACCGTCTTGGTTTCAGAGGGAATAAAATTTAACAGTCTTTGGGAATAGGCTTCCTGGGCAACCTGCAACTTAAACAGCGATCGCTCTGCCACAGAAGTCGGTAAGGGTTCCCAATAGCCATAGTGGAGATAGGGCGAACCCGTCAGTTGCAAATAATAATTGAGCGCGGCATTTTGGTAACGGTTAACTGACGAAAGCTGTTCTGATTGGGACTTAGGCATTGAGAATAACTAAATTTTGATTAGTATGTAAATTTAAATTGGAATTAATAATAAAACTTAAACAATTAAAGTATAGAGCTTTCTTGCTCAAGTATTTTGTTAGAAGTATCTGTTTTTGCTGTCAGACCGAAGATTCTCAAAAACTCATCCGTTATGAACAATTTAAGCTAAAATCAAGGCTACAAAACCCTCAAAACTTAACATCTACCATTGCAATGATGGTAAGTGCGAAAGCCCACCGCTCCAACAGAGAGAAGACCCAAACTTGGAAAGAGACCTAATGGAAGCCTTTAGCCCGACCCCTCCCGATTGGATTAATCATGCCGTTCATTCCTTTGATTTTCATTGTCCCCAGTGTCGAGAAACCGCTCGCAAAGCAGAAAGAGTTTGGATTAATCGGCGATCGCCTGTCATGACAGAAGATTATCGCCGTAAATGGCAAGAATTTTATCAGTGTGAATGTGGTCAAGGCTGGTGGGCATGGAGCAGCGATCGCCCTCCGTCGGACTTAACGCGATCAAACGAGTAAACATTTAGAGAACAAAACCAGATATTCTACTAAATAGACACGATCAGATGCACCTACAACATGGAAATTTCCAAAATTCTCATTGCCAATCGCGGGGAAATCGCCCTACGAATTTTGCATAGTTGTGAAGAATTGGGGATCACAACCGTCGCCGTTCACTCCACCATTGACCGCCAAGCCCTCCATGTCCAGTTAGCAGATGAAAGTGTCTGTATTGGCCCACCGCCTAGCAGTAAGAGTTATCTCAATATTCCCAACATTATTTCTGCGGCCCTAACGCGCAATGCCACCGCCATTCACCCTGGTTACGGTTTTTTAGCAGAAAATGCCCGATTTGCTGAAATTTGTGCCGATCATCAAATCACCTTTATCGGCCCTTCTCCCGACGCAATGCGAGCAATGGGGGATAAATCCACAGCCAAGAAAACCATGCAAAAAGCAGGGGTTCCCACCGTTCCAGGGAGTCCAGGCTTAATTGAATCAGAACAGGATGCCCTCAGAATAGCTGCCGAAATTGGCTACCCCGTGATCATTAAAGCTACCGCAGGAGGAGGAGGTCGGGGGATGCGTCTAGTGCGGGAAG
>JBEIFD010000733.1:0-2058 GCA_040382535.1 Merismopediaceae cyanobacterium | reverse complement strand
CCTTTGTGTGTCATCTGACGAATTTTGACTTAATGACCGCCTTACGGTGTCCCATTTCTGTAGGATGAAAGCCTGTTTTTGCTTTCTGCATAAGGCTTTTGCCATAATGAGAATTGCTGATTATTTGTATTCAAAAGGCGCATTAAGATTCTAGGAAATTGTTTAAATCTGGCACATTGACCCATTGTTTTTGAGCATGGGATTGATGGGTTAAATCCATTAATAATTGGGAATAAACGCCTTCTTTGAGGGAAGGAACCAAGGATTGCCCGCGATCGATGCCTGCAACCCATTGATCCACCACTCGCAGAAAAGGCGCGAGACGACCATCACTAAAAACCTGGGGAAACGCTAATTGTTTGGGAATTTCAACCTCGGTGAGAGAGTTTCCCGCAGGAGCCGCCATTAACCGAAATCCATGCACATAATCCTTGAGATTATCACTGCCTAAAACCAGCGTTCCGCGATCGCCGTAAACCTCAATCCAGTGACCCCGACCTGAATAGGTCACCGAACTAATAGAAAGCTGACAGGGAGTATTATTTGCTAATTCTAATAACAGTAAACAAGTATCATCGGCAGTAACGGGTTTCAGTAAATTGTTGTCATTCGGATCGGGACGTTCGGGAATGGCACAACTGAGATGGGCGCAGAGTTTTTTAATCGGGCCAAATAACCAAGCAATATAATCAAAGGAATGGGAACTCAAAGCTCCCAAGGCACCGCCGCCCTTTTCTGCTTGAGCGTACCAATTCCAAGGTCTATCGGGGTTCGCTCGACTAACAACCGACCAATCAATTTTAATCAGACGAATATTCCCCACATAGTTCTGTTCTAAATATTCCGCCAACAGTTGCCAGGCAGGAATAAAACGAAATTCAAAATCCGCGATCGCAGTGACACCATTTTGTTGGGCAAGGTGATAAAGGTCACGACATTCCTGGGCATTCATCGTCATCGGTTTTTCTAACAGAAGATGTTTTCCTGCGGTCAAAACCTGTTTGGCCATGTCGTAATGCAAAAAATGGGGTGTGGAAATACTGACCGCATCAATTTCTGGCGATTGGAGCAGTTTATCGAGTTGATGATAGGCGTAGGGTATTTGGTTCTCGTCGGCGATCGCCCTGGCCTTCGCTAAATCCTGGTTATAAACCGCGACCAATTCCGTGCGGGGATGGTGTTGGAAGCCTGGAATATGGATCGCCTTCCCAAAACCTGTTCCGACCACTGCCACCCTGATTTTTGAATCTTTCATAAAAATTATTTATTGCTACAAAAAGCGTGATAACCAATCAACTTATAAATTAACTTAGCCGTTGAAAATTCTGATACCACCGAATCCACTACAGGAGCCAATTCCATTACATCACAACCGATAACGTCATGGGTTTCAAAGACTCTTCTCAAAAAGCGCAGGGTTTCGTGCCATCCCATTCCCCCAGGTTCAGGCGTACCAACCCCAGGAATTAAGCTCGGATCAATCCCATCGACATCAATCGTAATAAAAACTTTGGGGGTTTTAATTTGAGCGATCGCTTTTTCGATCCAGTCAGGATCAAAGGCCATTTCCCTTGCCCAAATCACAGGAATTTCCTTGGCTTTAATTAATTCAGCTTCTTCTTTGCAAATCGCTCGAATTCCCACAGGCAAAGTCGGTAAACCCATTTCTAAAACTCGACGCATCACACAGGCATGATTATGTAACGATCCTTCAAACTCGTGGCGCATATCTCCATGAGCATCAATTTGCACTACCGTAAAAGCTTGATCCATCGCTTGCTGATAGGCACGAACAATTCCAGTGGTAATGGCGTGTTCTCCCCCAATCCCGACGACAAACTTTTGGTCTTTAATGAACTGAATAACGGCTTCAGTGATTTCCCTTAACATTGCTTCGGCAGTCAGGTGTGGATTAGAACGAGTATCAGCCACGTAGTTAGAGGTATAAATACCTACTGAGTGACAAGTTTCCTGTCCGAGTTCTTCGTCATAGGCTTCGAGTTGATCCGATGCCTCCAAAACCGCGTCAGGGCCATGTTCACACCCTTTGCGATAGGT
>JBEIFD010000732.1:0-2069 GCA_040382535.1 Merismopediaceae cyanobacterium | reverse complement strand
GAAGCGGAACAAACTATCCGTCAGCAAATCGAGAAAGAAACCCTCCTACGGCAAATTACCCAACACATCCGAGAAACCCTCGACCTCCAGACCATTTTTGACACAGCTTGTCAAGAAATCCGTCAATTTATCCACAGCGATCGCGTTGGTATCTTTAAGTTTTATCCCGAATATGGCTGTGATGATGGAGAATTTGTCGCTGAATCGGTGAAAGAGGGGTTCTCTTCCGTCTTAGCTATTCGGGTTCATGATCACTGTTTCGGAGAAAACTATGCCAAACGCTATACCAAGGGGCATTTTCAATCGGTTAATGATGTTCTCCAGAGTGATTTACAAGATTGTCATAAAGCGGTTCTGAGTCAGTTTGGAATTCGTGCCAATTTAGTCATTCCCCTACTGCTTGGGGAAAAATTATGGGGTTTACTCTGCATTCATACCTGTGTGGCTCCCCGAATTTGGCAACCGGATGAGATTGATTTGATCCAACAAATTGCCAGTCAACTCGCGATCGCCATTCAACAGGCGAATTTATTTGAGCAATTGCAACAAGAGCAGGAAAAATTGCTCCAGACTAATAAAGAGCTAGCCCGTGCCACTCGCCTTAAAGATGAATTTTTAGCCAACATGAGCCACGAACTGCGGACACCCCTCACCGCGATTTTAGGAATGTCCGAAGCACTCCAAGAAAACACCTTTGGCGACATTAACCCTGCTCAAGAAAAAGCCATTAAACTAATCGAAAAAAGCGGTGAACATTTACTCTCTCTCATCAACGATATTCTCGATTTATCGAAAATTGAAGCAGGAAAATTAGAACTCGAATTCGCTCCAACTTCGGTTAAAACCCTTTGCGAAAATAGCACTATGTTTGTCAAACAAATGGCCTTCACCAAAAAAATCGAACTCCAAACCCGTATCGCCAAAAATATTGAGCAAATTCAGGTTGATGAACTTCGCATCCGTCAATCTCTGATCAATCTATTAAGCAATGCCATTAAATTTACCCCTGCTGGAGGAAACGTCATTTTGTCCGTTGAATTAGAGGAGCAAGAGATTTTATTTTCAGTGACAGATACGGGCATTGGTATTAGCCCAACCGATCTCGACAAACTTTTTCAACCCTTTATTCAAATTGATAGCAGTCTCAATCGCCAATATGCTGGCACAGGCTTGGGTTTAGTCCTCGTAGAACGGATTATCACCAAACATGGTGGCAGCGTTTCAGTGACCAGTCGGGTGGGAGAAGGTAGCTGTTTTACCCTCCGTCTTCCCTATGTGCCATCGTCCAGAAAAATTATTCCCGAAAATGTGGAAACAACTTCCCTTTCAACAAATGAAACCAATGCTCCGTTATCCGTTTATCCCTTGATTCTTCTGGCCGACGACAATGAAGCCAATAGACAAACCCTAGATGATTATTTGAGTAATAAAGGTTATCGGATGTTATTAGCTTATAATGGAAGAGAAGCAGTTGAAATAGTGAAGACTCATCGGCCAGACTTAGTTTTCATGGATATTCAAATGCCAGAAATGGATGGACTAGAAGCAACGACCCTAATCCGCTCTGACCCAGCGATCGCTGATATCCCCATCATTGCCCTAACCGCCCTTGCTTTCCCCGAACAAGCAGATCAATGTTTTTACGCAGGATTTAATGACTATTTGGCAAAGCCTGTCCGCTTTAAAATATTAATGGACACTATCCAAAAATTTTGTCAAAGGCATGAGGATTAAAGGATGATAGCCAAGCCCAAACAAATCCTGATCATTGATGATCAAGTGGATAATTTTGAGATTAAGGAAGATCTCGCTTTTGGGGGGAACCGTTCTCTATTTATGGGTTTCAAAGTCCCCCAGAATTGGGAAATTTAGGGGGCGAAAATTTCAATCTATGACCGTGCCAAGTATAGTGTTATTAAGAGATTTTTCACAATACCTTTGCCAATTTAGTCCAGAGAGTAGAGAAGACTTTAACGGTAAACTTTCTTTCAAGCGAGGCTTGGCAAAAGTAGTAATCCTAAAAAATTCCGTTAAGGTTTTCCGAAAGGTTTTTTTTAATGTATCCTTTG
>JBEIFD010000731.1:0-2074 GCA_040382535.1 Merismopediaceae cyanobacterium | reverse complement strand
AATCCTCAATCCGATGACTCGGAATCAGGTGACCCAGGGTTTATCAGAAAATGTTATTTTAACGACTGTTGATGACCTTTATAATTGGGCGAAATTATCCAGCCTTTGGCCCCTGCTCTACGGAACGGCTTGCTGTTTCATCGAATTTGCCGCCTTAATCGGTTCTCGATTTGATTTTGACCGTTTTGGTCTGGTTCCCCGCTCTAGCCCCCGTCAAGCAGACTTAATTATTACCGCAGGCACAATCACCATGAAAATGGCTCCTGCCCTAGTTCGGCTCTATGAAGAAATGCCCGAACCCAAGTATGTAATCGCAATGGGAGCTTGTACGATCACGGGTGGAATGTTTAGTAGTGATTCCCCAACGGCAGTGAGAGGAGTGGATAAATTAATTCCCGTCGATGTTTATATCCCAGGTTGCCCCCCCCGTCCCGAAGCGATTTTTGATGCGATTATCAAACTCCGCAAAAAAGTTTCTAATGAATCCATTCAAGAACGGGCAATGGTTAATCAACAGACCCATCGTTATTACAGCACAACCCATAATATGAAGGCGATCGCGCCTATTTTGACAGGAAAATATCTACAAGTTGCGACCCGTCAAACCCCTCCCCTCGAATTAACGGAAGCAATGGGAATGCCCGTTCCTCCCGCCCTTGCCACCTCTCAACAGAAGGAGAAAGTCTAATTATGGCGATCGCAGATCAAGCGGAACAAACACCAGAAAAAGCCATTACCCCTGCTGGCCCTGTGTCTAGTTGGCTGACAGAAAATGGCTTTGAACATGACATTCTCGAAGCGGATCACCTGGGCGTAGAAATGATCCAGGTCGAGCCAGATTTACTGATTCCCCTCGCAACGGCCCTTTATGCCTACGGATTTAATTATCTGCAATGTCAAGGAGCCTACGATGAGGGGCCAGGTAAGCCCTTGGTGAGTTTTTACCATTTGATTAAGGTCAGTGATAATGCCGATCGCCCCGCAGAAATGCGCCTAAAAGTTTCCTTACCCCGCGAAAATCCGACTCTTCCCTCGGTTTATTGGATTTGGAGAGCGGCAGAGTGGCAGGAACGGGAATGCTACGATATGTATGGCATTGTCTATACGGGACATCCCGAATTGAAACGTATTTTGATGCCCGAAGATTGGATTGGTTGGCCTTTACGCAAGGATTATATTTCCCCTGATTTCTACGAGTTGCAAGACGCTTATTAAACGTTAGGTTCGTTGCTTAGGAGTCGGAGCTTTTTAGGGTTTCTGGCTCTTTTTTTATTCTATTTACTAATTATGAATTTGAGTTAATTTAAGACAATTTTACTGTCATAATTTGTTTGATAACTTTTTAAAATTCGTAAACTTCGATTAGCTTTAAAATACCTAATATTGTAGATTTTGGTAAATAAGTTTTCATTTTCTTTCTCCATTATTAAACAATAAAATTTAGCCCAACGTTGATTAAATGATAACAAAAATCTTCCAGGGCGTTCCACCGTCTGGAACCCACCAAGTATAATGATAGCGACTATTTCGAGCAGGCGTATTTTGAATTTTTCCTGAATTTTCATCAAGATTCCCCTCCGTTATTTTCATTTTTCTCAGTCGAGGAATCACTTTTTCCATCCGACTAATTTCTTCTAAAGACGCATAAATTGATAGTCCGCAAGCCTGACATTCTGTTATATTTTCAGGACATTGCTTTCCTTGATTATTTTCTCTCCATGATAAAAAATCTTGTGGTTGGGGTGACTCGTGATTTTTTTCAATAAATCGATAAAAGTTTCCAGATGGATTTGACGCGGTGAGTGGCGGACAATTTGCAGGAAAATATTCTGGCCACTGTCTGTAATTCATCATTTTAAGAACACCAGAATGCTTGTGATCGCTTAATGCTTAATTTATTTGAGTAAGTTTTTAATCAGTTTTTTGGGTTTAAGGCACTGGTTCAGTCTGATTGAAGGCAGAAAGTCTTACTGGGCAAAGGTTAGAGAAATAAAGAAGCCAATATAAGCTTGGGGGTTGATGGTTGTAACTTTATGGAGGTGTTAACGGTCATAATAGTATAAATAAATCGTTT
>JBEIFD010000730.1:0-2079 GCA_040382535.1 Merismopediaceae cyanobacterium | reverse complement strand
GCTGTCTAAGTTTTTGAGTTTTGATCCCCCCAACCCCCCATGATAAGGGGGGCTATATTACTATCAGTAACCCAGTCCCCCGTGTTAAGGGGGATGCTGTAGGCAGGGGGATCAAACTTCTAAGGAAATGAGGAGATGTGTGTACACGGTAGCCTTGATAAGGGGGGTGTCCATAGGACGGGGGGATCTTATAACTTTTAAGACCCATCTATCTTACCTAACTAGTATTAATTTTCGATTTGAGGCTAAATCTGTGGATGCAATGGAGTTTTTTCAGAAAAGTTCGGGAAAATGGCGATCGCAACGTACCACTCACCATCTGGCGTTTCGACGGGCTGAAATCGGAACATCAGAAATTTATGTCGAAGCGTTGGGAGCAGATAATCCCAAGGTGATTGAAATTTGTGAACTCCATGAATTTGATGCCGCTTTGGCTGTCGGTGGAGCCTTTGTCAGTTGGGAAAGCGCGATGTCCTGGGATCAAGAAGGGGAAAATCACGAGGGAACAACGGTTTTTGCCCTGATCCCCGATGCAGATAATCCCCAGTCGGGAACGCTTCTGCGAGAACGGGGTTATGCCGAAATTGTTCCGATCGCAGGACGGTATCACATCGATGAAGAAGAAGCTTTAGTTCTGGTGACGGACTACGAAACCATGACGACCATTGAGCGATTCTGGTTTGCCAATCCTAATTTACGCCTGAGAACGAGTACGGTGCAACGTTTCGGGGGATTCAATACAGCCACTTTTTGTACAGAAATGCGGGCGTTGGAAGAATCGGAGTCAGAATCGGACAGTGTTTCTGCTGCAACGTCTGATGTGATCGCCTTTGATGCCATCAGTGGTTGGTAAACGGGAATTACCTATTGCTGATTTAAACCGTGATTTTGGGGGAAATAGAGCTTTTTTAAAGCTAATCTCGAAACTTAGAGATTAAATTTGACCAGAAATCATTAATGTTTGTAATAAATTGTAATATTTGGCAATGGGTAGGCCCCGACTCCCTTATCATTTAGGTTAATTCAATTTAAGCTTTTCTAATATTACGGAGGTTTTAACTTGGCTATTCCGCTTCTAGAGTACGGGCCAAAAAGTCAGAACGTGCGCGTTGAAGGGTTTGAAGTCGGTAATGACGAGACACCCCCAGTGTTTACGACTGAAAACCTACTCTCTCCTTCCGAAATGGGCAACTTGATCGAAGCCGCCTATCGTCAAATTTTCTTCCATGCCTTCAAGTGGGACAGAGAAAAAATTCTGGAATCCCAAATCCGCAATGGACAATTGACCGTGAGAGATTTTATTCGGGGATTATTGCTCTCGAATACCTACCGCACGAGTTTTTATGATAAAAACAGTAACTACCGCTTTGTCGAACACACCGTTCAAAAAGTCTTAGGCCGCGAGGTTTATAACGAACGGGAAAAAATTGCTTGGTCAATTGTGGTGGCGACTAAAGGCATTCAGGGCTTTGTTGATACTCTGCTCAATAGCGATGAATACCTAAATAGTTTCGGTTATGATACCGTTCCCTACCAACGTCGTCGCAATCTACCTGGAAGAGAATTAGGTGAGCGTCCCTTTAACATCACCTCTCCCCGTTATGATGCTTACCACCGTCGTCAGTTGGGCTTCCCCCAAATTGTTTGGCAAAATCAAATTCGCCGTTTTGTTCCCCAGGACAAAAAACCAAAAGCGGGCGATCCCAGCAGTTTCTTAGGAATGGTTCGGAGTATCAATCCGACTGTCAGTCCTACGCCCAAAATTTCGGCTCTCAATATTAATATTGAAGCGTCCGTACCTCGGCGTTAATTCGGTTTCATCCAGACTTTTTTAAGGAAAGTTATTGATTGGCAAGATGATTAAGTCTTTTTGATTTGATTATCCTGTGGATCAGTGGCTTTCCTTTATTTTGGGATTTATTAGTCCAAATTCCTGTAGAGCAGGATAAAAATTATGGTTTTCGTGACTGGCTCGACTGAGTTTGATCAGGGCATAGCGTTGAATCGGGGTCAGCGATCGCCATTGAGATTGAGTTAAAGTTAATTTTGTTTCGGCGGCTTTGGATTGAACACTTTCGG
>JBEIFD010000729.1:0-2110 GCA_040382535.1 Merismopediaceae cyanobacterium | reverse complement strand
GTAGGCGTTTTCACTAAAGAAGCATAGGTTAAAGACACACAACCGACATGGGAATGAATAATATCAAATTCACTTGCTCTTTCATAAACCGCAGAGAGGTTGAGCATATCGTAAATACCATATTCTTTGATCTGATCATCCAGTCTTAATGCTCGTGGATGAACAGAAATTAATTCAGCCAAAGTTGTCGAATCTCCAGAGGCAAATAGGGTTACTTCATGACCTCTTTTCACTAATCCATCGGTTAATAAACCAACTACTAATTCTGTTCCACCGTAGGCGGGAGGGGGAACTCTTTCCCATAATGGCGCAATTTGAGCGATTTTCATTTTATACCTCTTGTTTTTTATCTTATTAAATTATCTAAATCTTCCACTCCACCAAAAATAAATGGACATTTCTTCCGCATCGATATATTTTTGTAAAAATTACTATAAAATATTGGTATAATACGAAATAAATTTGGCAAAAAATCCTTTAAATTTAGTTAGGGTTGAGTTGCTAAATCCATAGATTATAAGACTTAGAAACTAAGCCCTTACCCTCAATCAAAAGGGATAGGAGAACAGGATTTAGTATGAGACAATAATTTGGAACAAATTAAGTTAAGTTGATAACATCCTCTCATAACGGTGTTTGAGATCGAGTTTCAATCAGTGGTGAAGATGTTTGAAATGTATAAGTTCTCTCGAAAAAAGATCTATTTTTTACGGTTAAAAGCCTAGATAAAGCCTTTAGATTCTTGATTTTTTTTACACGCAAATAAACCCGCTTATTAAGATCAGACACTAGGAAAATAAAGTTATTTACCATACAATCTTTATTTCATCGAATGTCTAAGGTTTCTTCTTGTGCTAACTTTACAGTATTTTTCTAAAATAAAACAAGGAGAGATAACCGAACCTTGTTCAGATTTGATCAATTTATTTCATTTTTTTGGGTTTAATTAGAACGCGATCGCGAATAAATTTCTTCTTGGGTAACGAAGACCTGTAATCCTAAGTCATAATAGATTAAGTTTTGTAAATCTTTTTCCCTAACTCGTTTGAAACTTTCTTCTGGCCTTCCCATTATTCAACCCTGGCATTCCCTAGATCTTCTCTGGCAAGGAGACCAAATCGCCGTCCAACAAGGATTACCCCATTCTCAACTTCCTCCCGCTTGGCAAATATTAATACTGGGAGATGGTTCACCGACTCGCCATTTGCAACTCTTGACCAGCGAAAAAACCTGCGTTGATGTGATTGATATGTCCTTAATCGGTACAGTGGATGACGGTGCGCCCTTACAGATTACCGTCGTTCCCCAGCCCTGGTTGCGACGGCAAGTTTGGTTGCGGACAAGTTCAGGGCAACGATTAGCCTATGCGGTTTCCTGGTGGGATGCGAATCATGTGGATGAATATCTAGAAAATCGCAATTTACCGATTTGGGATAGCCTTTCCCATTTGCATACGGAACTTTATCGGGATATTCAGGGGCTTTATTATGGTCATTCTACGGCGTTAGAAACGGCTTTTCAGGAAAAAGGGCCTTTTTGGGGGAGGCATTATCTTTTTTGGCATGACCGCAAACCTTTAACTCTGATTTATGAGGTTTTTTCTCCCTATTTACGCAAATATTTAGGGCCAATGCAGTGATTTTTGATTTCTCTCCATCAGGAATAGATCGCGTTTGATCTCTGAGTAATGTAAAAGGGCGATCGTGAGAAATTAAAGTTTTAATAGCCTTCTCAATATTTAAGTAATTGATTCGTCACAAGACTCTATCCTTCCTTGATCACTAAGCCCAAGCCTGATACATATTCTACAGGTTGCCCCTTGGGAATTTCGCTTTCTCCCCAATCATATTCAGGCAAGTTATCTACTAAATCAGCCTCTAGCCAAGCTTGAGATTCTAAATCTTTAGTAGGCAATTTTTTTACGTTTGATAATTCTGTCGTTAAAAATTTAATAGCCTTAATTTTATCGTATCTTCATTTAAGCTTTTTTGAATATTTATTTCTGATTCCGCATGAGTTTGTGTCTTCTTGTATTTCTAAAAGCTTCTTGCTCAAGGGCTTTACGGAAAAACATACATCAAACATCGTCTTTTGTACCTTCCAATGAGTG
>JBEIFD010000728.1:0-2114 GCA_040382535.1 Merismopediaceae cyanobacterium | reverse complement strand
TCGTTTTAAAGTTGTGGAGAGGCGTGGGCAGCATTTCCAGATAGGTTGCATTGCGAATCAGATCTCCGACCTTGCCATGGATTTGTACCTTGTCAAAGAGATTGGCGACCCCATTGCCTAACCCTAATTTCATCAGAGTTCCGCGTAGTTGGGCGTTAGAGATCTGGAGTGGTTGATTTTGACTTAAGGCCATCAAGTTATGAGCGATCGCCGCTCCCTGCTGATAGGCCACCTGGGCCAAGGCGGGTTGGTTTTGGTCTTGAACCTGGACACAATCTCCGGCGGCGAAAACCTCTGGAAAATCCAGTAATTGCAAGGTCTGACTAACAATGGGTTGTCCATGTCGATTTAGGTGTTCCCTCGGAATTTGGGCACTAATACTTTCCAGTAGGGGATTATTGGCTGTTCCAGCTGTCCAAATCGTCGTTTGGGTCGGTAAACTTAGCACTTCTTCCCTGTCTTGATGTTGGCAAGTCAGGCGATCGCTGCTTACGGATTTAACAGAGACCCCCAGCCATAGCTCAACAGGAATGGTGCGTTTTTGTAAGGCCTGTAAGGCTTCCTGTTGTAAATGGGCATTGGCATCCCCCGCCAAAATGCGATCAGCATGATTGATCAAAATGATCTTGATTTCATGAATATTTCCCCCCAAGCGAGCATACCAATAGGGCAATAAGTCCGCTAAGGTGGCCGCCATTTCCACTCCCGATGGCCCCGCTCCCACAATCACAAAGGTTAACAGCGATTTTCTGCTTTCCCCATCTCCCCCATCCTCCCCATCTCCCTGCTCTCCCCCATTCTCAATCTCCCTAGCCCGTTGTAAACGAGTCTGTAAATGTTGTCTTAACGTCAGGGCCTCTTGCAGCGCTCTAAAAGCAAATGCATTTTCCCTTGCTCCCTCTGTACCCAAATAGCCCTGGCTTGAGCCAATGGCTAAGACCAAATAACGATAGGAATAGGATTGACCCGTCGCTAATTCCAGTTGTTTTTGCTGGAGATCTAACTTGACGACCTGATCTTCGACAAAGTGAATGTCACTGCCTTGGAGAAGTTCTGCGTAATCTGGACAAACCACCTTTTCCGGTAATTCCTCGGTGAGCAGTTCATAGAGCATCGGCTTAAAAACAAACTGCTTTTGGGGATCGATCAAAATCAGATCGCAAAGATAATTTTGATGACGGAGATGCAATGCGGTGAATAGCCCCGTAAAGCCCGCACCAATGATAACCGTTGGCAGTGTAGTGAAAAAGTTCTTGCCTGGCTGTCGATCCATACTCTTTGCAGACAACGTCGGGTTTTAATCGCGGTAGTCATCGAAAAACTGGGTAGAAACCCCGTCCTTTAACGATATAGCGGAGGACGGCTTTATATGGGTTAGTGAGAAACAATTAAGCCGTTGGAGCGACTCTCTAAGAGACCGAGATTCGAGGAGGGAATGCAAAAAAACTCAGAGAGTAGGTTAATATCTCTTATATCCATAAAAACAAGATCATGTCTGTATCCTATGTTACCGTTTGAATTTGGAATTGCTGTTCTGATGGGATTACGCTAGTCAAAAAGGAGCCTCTAGTTGATAATAGAGGCTCTAATCACCATTAACCCAAACCGTGATGAGGAATGGCTGTGAAAACTAAAATTGTTTATAAACTATATTCTCTGTATCACTCTTTAGAACGAACCTATAAACGGAAAATATTATTGCTTATTGACGGTGGACTATGTTTTTTATCCATTCTGTGCGCCTTTATTCTGAGAGATTCCTTATCCCTTCTTGTTGTCAGAATAGATGATTACTTCTGGCCGATACTGTTCCTCATTGCCGTTAAACTCTTAATTTTCAAGCTAAAAGGAATGTATAACCCCATCCTACGCTACACAGGCATGGAGTTTATTTCAATGGCGGCTCAAGCAGTAATCTTAAGTTCTGGTATTTTAGTTTTTTTGGGTTATTTACAAGGGAACTGGCCACTTCCTCGCTCTGTCCTTGCCATTGATGCTCTCTTGACCCTAGTATTGATTGTCTTTTCCCGTATTTTGATTGGACGTTTATTTCGAGAACTCAAGGATCGCGTTGGAAATCATCAAGGAAGACAAAAACTGGTGATCTATGGAGC
>JBEIFD010000727.1:0-2115 GCA_040382535.1 Merismopediaceae cyanobacterium | reverse complement strand
GAGACTTAGTGTTACTTTTCAAGTCAAACATCTATGTGTGGGGGATTTTGCGAGTTTTGCCAAAATTTTTGCAGGCTTTTATTTTGGCAAAGGTATTGTACTTAGACTAAGTTTTAAATAGTATGAATTTTCTATAGAAAAGTCGAGATTGATAATGAATAAAAATACAAAAACAAAACAACTCATTAAAATTCTCATAGGAGCCGCCTGGATTGATGGAGTTATTCAAACCGAAGAACGAGAATATTTACGCCGTATCGCGATCGCCTACCAAGTAGAAAATGAGCCTGAATTAAAACCGTTTCTTTCCGAATTAAAGCCTGTTCAAGCCCAGGAATGTTATCGTTGGCTGACAGATTATTTAGGAGAAAATCATCAAGAAGAAGATTATCAAGAACTTCTAGAAGCTTTGAGTGGACTGATTTATAGTGATGGAGATGTAGAAGTGCAAGAAGCAAGACTTTTAACAAAATTGCAAGAACTTGATCCGATTTATGAACAGTCGAAATCTCCCTTAGATAAATTACTAGAAAAAATTCAAAAGCTGTATCGTAAGACCATGAGTTCTCAAACCTAAATTTTGTCTTCTTCAAGAATTTCCAAAATTTTCCTTAATCAATGCCTCATTATATTGAATAATGGGACAAGGGTATTTTTACTCCCACAGATTACGAACTAGGGAAAAACAATGGGAATCACTACAATTTTAATATTGATTGCGGGTTTAGTGTTATTGGTCGCTGGGGCTGAAGTTTTGGTCAAAGGTGCATCTCGGATCGCTTTTATGTTCGGGCTTTCTCCCCTGGTGATTGGTCTGACCATTGTTGCCTACGGCACTAGTTCACCCGAATTGATGGTGAGTATCCAATCTAGTTTGGCGGGACAACCCGATATTGCGCTAGGAAATGTTGTGGGTAGCAATATTTTTAATGTTTTACTGATTTTAGGGATATCTGCGCTAATTACTCCCTTGGTGGTCGCTCAACAACTGATTCGTTTGGATGTTCCCATTTTAATCGGAGTTTCCTGTCTAACCCTGATGTTTGGGCTGGACGGAAAAATTAGTCGGGTTGATGGTACGATTTTTTTGATTGGCATTATTCTCTACACTACGTTTTTGTTGCTCCAAAGTCGCAAGGAACACAATCCCGAAGTCAATCAGGAATATGAACGCGAATATGGTGGTTCTACCGCTCGTTCTCCCCAACAGATCGCTATCAATATTGGCTTAGTTGTGCTGGGATTAGGTCTTTTGGTATTGGGTTCAAAATTTTTGGTGGATAGTTCGATCGCGATCGCGAGAAGTTTTGGAGTCAGTGAATTAGTCATTGGTTTAACCCTCGTAGCCGCAGGGACTTCCCTACCAGAATTAGCCACTTCCGTCGTGGCCAGTATACGCGGAGAAAGAGATATTGCGGTCGGAAATGTGATAGGCAGTAATATTTTCAATATTTTGGCTGTATTAGGCGGATCATCCTTATTTTCCGCTGACGGCTTAACCGTTTCGGCATCGGCTCTACGGTTTGATATTCCCGTCATGATTGCGGTGGCAGTGATTTGTTTACCCGTTTTCATTACAGGACAATTGATTGCTCGCTGGGAAGGGCTGCTGTTTTTGAGCTATTACGTCGCCTATACGGCCTATTTGATCATGGATTCAGCCAATTATGAAACCCTACCAATATTCAGTAATATTCTCTTATTTGTCGTATTTCCCGCGACGATACTTTCTCTGGGAGTGTCTTTTTTACCTTCTTTTCGCAAATCTCGATAATATCGCCCTCCTGCAAATTGAAGCAAGTGAGCATTGAGTCTTCTAGAAGATTAGTTTTTTTTCTTTTTGTCGATTCTCAGTAATTTTTGAGGAAAATTAAGGTGAACTTTCATCCCAAACTTCTAAGTCTTGATTGTTAATAAACCTCAATATTTTCAACAAAATGCTAACAAAACCAATTGCCTCTTAAAAGCTGTCATAAAATCAATACCTTTGCCAAAATAAAAGCCTGCAAAAATTTTGGCAAAACTCGCAAAATCCCCCACACATAGATGTTTGACTTGAAAAGTAACACTAAGTCTCAAACCCTTATAGTACAAAGGATACATTAAAAAAAACCT
>JBEIFD010000726.1:0-2118 GCA_040382535.1 Merismopediaceae cyanobacterium | reverse complement strand
TATAGACTCACAGCATTGCCCATCGTTATAATCCCTATGCCCATTCTTGTCATTGTTGAATCTCCCACCAAAGCTCGTACCATCCGTAATTATTTGCCAAGTAGTTATCGGATAGAAGCTTCTATGGGCCATGTACGGGATTTGCCCGCGACGGCGGAGGAGGTTCCCGCGAGTTATAAAGACAAAAAATGGGCGAATTTGGGAGTTGATGTCGAAAATGATTTTGACCCCCTTTACGTTATTCCCAAGACGAAAAAGAAAGTCGTTAAGGACTTACAAGCCGCACTCAAGGATGCCGAGGTCGTGATTCTGGCAACGGACGAAGACCGAGAAGGAGAAAGTATTAGTTGGCATTTGTCCCAGCTACTGAAGCCCAAGGTGCCGATTAAACGGATGGTTTTCCATGAAATTACCCAGGAAGCGATCCAAAAAGCCCTGACCAATTGCCGTGTGATTGATGAAAATTTAGTCCATGCCCAGGAAACTCGACGAATTTTAGACCGATTAGTGGGTTATACCCTTTCTCCCTTACTCTGGAAAAAGATAGCGTTTGGATTGTCTGCGGGTCGGGTGCAATCGGTTGCGGTTCGTCTTCTGGTTAAGCGGGAACGGGAACGGCGTGCCTTTAAGGAAGCGGGTTATTGGGATCTCAAGGCGTTGCTTCTGGCAGAAAAAAGCCCCTTTGAAGTGAAGTTAATGACTCTTGCGGGGAAAAGGATTGCGAATGGTAGTGATTTTGATCCGAGTACGGGAAAACTGATTCAGGGAAAAAATGTTGTTCTTTTAAATGAGGCAGATGCGATCGCATTGAAAGATCGTTTATCAGGAAAATTATGGCAAGTCAGCAACACAGAAGAAAAACCCGCTACCCGTAAACCCTCTCCCCCCTTTACGACCTCGACCCTACAACAGGAAGCTAACCGTAAATTGGGAACTTCTGCACGGGATACCATGCGAACTGCTCAAAAACTCTACGAAGAGGGCTATATCACCTATATGCGGACGGATTCGGTGCATCTTTCCGAACAGGCCATTACGGCGGCCCGTAGTTGCGTCCAACAGATGTACGGTGCGGAATATTTGAGTCCCCAAGAACGACAATTTACCACCAAAAGTAAAGGTGCCCAGGAAGCCCACGAAGCCATTCGCCCTGCGGGGAGTGAATTTCGTATCCCCAATCAAACAGGTTTATCGGGACAGGAATTAGCCCTCTATGACCTCATCTGGAAGCGAACTGTTGCTTGCCAAATGGCCGATGCTCGACTAACCCAACTGGCGGTCATCGTCAAAGTGGAAGATGCGGAATTTCGAGCGGCGGGTAAACGCATTGATTTTCCTGGGTTCTTTCGTGCCTATGTGGAAGGTTCCGATGATCCTGACGCGGCGATCGACAATCAGGAAGTAATCTTACCGCCCCTCAAAATTGGCGACAAACCGACCTGTCAGCAACTCGATGTTCTGGGTCACGAAACTCAACCTCCCGCTCGTTATACCGAAGCCTCTTTGGTTAAGACCTTGGAAAGTGAAGGAGTGGGCCGCCCTAGTACCTACGCAAGTATCATCGGCACGATTATGGATCGGGGTTATGCCCAAATGCGAGCTAAGGCCTTGGTTCCGACTTTTACCGCCTTTGCCGTTGTCAGTCTGTTGGAAGAACATTTTCCCGATTTAGTCGATACGGGCTTTACCTCGCGGATGGAACAAACCCTCGATGAAATTGCGACGGGAGAAACCCAATGGCTTCCCTATTTACGGAGCTTTTTCTTAGGGGAAGCGGGTTTAGAAAATCAGGTTAAAGTTCGAGAGAGCCAGATTGATCCCAGTTCAGCGAAGGCAATTATTCTCGAAAATTTAGCCGCTAAGGTTAAAATTGGTAAATTTGGCCCCTATATCGAAATTCCTCAAGGCGAAGAGGTGGTGACGGCTTCTAGTCCCGCCGATCTTACTCCCTCTGATCTCAGTCCTGATCAGGTTTTAATGCTCCGCAAGCAAAAAATAGAAGGCCCTGAAAAAATAGGGATTCATCCTGAAGCGGGAGAGCCGATTTATGTGCTGGTGGGAACCTATGGACCCTACGTTCAATTAGGAGAAGTCAGTGATGACAATAAAAAACCCAAG
>JBEIFD010000725.1:0-2121 GCA_040382535.1 Merismopediaceae cyanobacterium | reverse complement strand
GATTGGTGACATTTCCCCAGGGAATGATAGCCTTTCCTTAGAAAATAGTTTATTTTGTGATGAAATAGACAAAATTTATTTTTCTTTTTGTTAATCTAGAACCATCTTTTTTCCCATTAATTGTATCGCTAATTACCTAGTATGACTAGCCACTATGCCTCAGTATTATTTAGAAGACTAACAAGCCTATCTCAACCCTCTTGCTTGGTATATTTTGATGCTAAATTGATGGAATCTTGGCTGGAACAGAGCGAGTTTATCTTGATCTCAAACAGTCATCAACCAAAAATCTTTATTGATTAAGACATCCGAAGATTGGCTTAAATGCACTACTTGCAGACTATTTAGTAAATTATTCGAGGAAACCCGCTTAAAAAAACTTTAGATTCTATCGACATTTTGAGAATTTAATGTCATAATCAGCCCAATATAAAAAATATCTGATTAGACCGTCCATTTTTAATAACCCTTTCTTTTTTTTGATAAAGCCCTTAAAAATAACCATGACTAAAACGAATTTTGCCCCCCATGTTGAAACGGAAGCATTCAATCCGTTGGATGCTCAACCCCAAGATTTTGAACTAAACAGTGTTGAAATTGATTTCTCGGATCTTGCTGATGACATGGGGAATTCCGTCTCATCGCAGTATAAAAAATCCCTGTCTGATGATACTATCGGTTCGTTTTTTAAGGAAATGTCTCGCTATCCCCTCCTTAAACCCGAAGAAGAGGTTGAATTAGCCAATAATGTCCAACTTTTAGTGAAAGCAGAAGAAAATCGGCTGAAACTCACGGAAGAACTAAAACGTCCCCCCACTAAGCTGGAATGGGCGGAAACCCTCGGTTTTACCAATGAACGACAATTTGATGCTTGGCTCCATCGGGGACGTACTGCTAAACGAAAGATGATTCGTTCTAATTTGCGTCTCGTGGTTTCTATCGCCAAACGTTATCTTAATCGCGGGGTTCCTTTTCTAGATTTAATTCAGGAAGGCGCGATCGGCTTGAATCGGGCTTCAGAAAAATTTGATCCCAACAAAGGTTATAAATTCTCGACCTACGCCTATTGGTGGATTCGTCAAGCCATTACCCGTACCATCGCCAATGATGCTCGTACGATTCGGTTACCGATTCATGTAGTTGAAAAACTTAATAAACTCAAAAAAAATCAACGCTCCCTCAAGCAAGAACTCCAGCGCAATCCGACTGAAACTGAGTTGGCAGAAAGTCTAGAAATGTCTGCCTATCAACTCCGTCAACTATTACAATTGCGCCGCCAATCCCTTTCCCTCAATCATCGAGTCGGTAAAGGAGAAGATACGGAATTATTGGATCTATTGGAAGATCAGGATTTACAATTACCCGAAGACCACATGAACGAAAAGATGCTCCGTCAAGAAATTTCGGAGGTTTTAAGTGATGTTTTAACGGAACGAGAACAAGAGGTGATTTCCCTCCGCTATGGGTTATCCAGTAGTCAGAGTTATACGCTGGAGGAGGTCGGTCTCATGTTTGACCTCTCGCGGGAACGGGTACGTCAAATCCAAAGTAAAGCTATGCGGAAACTTCGTCGTCCCCAGGTGGCTCGTCGCCTAAAAGGTTGGTTATTCTAAGCAGTCAGCTTCAAGATTCCGCGCGATATTGCTCAACAACATTAGCAGGGCCCACCAAAGATAAATAGGGTTCCTGCAAATATTTTTGGGCAATTCTTTGAATATCTTCTGGGGTAACTTGGGCTACTTTTTCTTGAAAATCACTATCAAAGGCGATTCCCAATCCCAAAGTTTCATACCAGCCGAATAATTGGGCAATTTCCCCATTGGTTTGTTTCCCTAATGCGTATTGACCCAATAATTTATTTTTGGCGGCTTCTAATTCGTCGGCTTCTAAAGCTTGATTTCTCAGTCGGTCGGCTTCCGTTCTCAATCCCTCTAGGGCGATCGCGGTGTTATCGGGAGCGGTTCCCATATACATGACAAATTGAGAGAAGCCTAAACGAGTGGGATAAAAAGCAGAGACATCGTAGGCTAAACCCCGTTTTTCTCGTAATTCCACAAATAAACGACTAGAAAGCCCATTTCCCAAATAGGTACTGAGTAATTTTAAAACCGCATAATCCTC
>JBEIFD010000724.1:0-2131 GCA_040382535.1 Merismopediaceae cyanobacterium | reverse complement strand
CTGCTAACAAGTAAGCTATAACTCCACCCATACTAATTATCCCTTGCATCTTTTTTGCCTCCTGTTTTCAATTTTGTTCTCCTTTCCCATTATCCTTTTTTCTACAACCCTTACCTAACGCTAAATTTAGAATTGCTGATATTATCGCTAAACCCTCCCATTTTCTGTGCCAATCGCTGTTGCAGTAATTCCTTGTATTGCCAAAGATTAGCCGCTTGCCTTACAAAACTGCTACGACTCTTGAGATTAGGGAACCACGACTGCCAGTGTTCGCGAAAATACTTCCAAATACCTTTATCGGTATCGATTCCTTGATATTCTCCCACAATCTCCAGAGTAATCACTTCACTATGACTTAATGCAGTCGCAAATCCCTTCTGATGGATTGGGTGGGTTTGCATCACCTCTTGCATTAGATCGTCAACACAACAAAAGATGGCAATGATAAAATATTCAATAGAAAACATTAAGACTCACTGAAATTAGGTTCTAGAATTATTCTCTAACAACCGATACCGTAAGTCTTTCCTTGCTTCATCTTTAGTTGCACATCGCGTATTTACAATATTTGGTAATAATTTTTTGATGGCTTAAGCCATTCATCTCTCCTATGAAACAATTGAAACAACTCCCCACTCCGATTATCGCTAAAACCCTTGCTCTAAATGGATTTGCGGCTTTGTCTCTAATTCATGCTACCCCCGCCCAGGCGATTATTATTGACTTTCAATCCTTGGAGCAGATCAACAGTTCAGTTAATGATATAGGAAACACCTATACGGAAAAGGGCTTTACCTTCGATGCCCTTGCTCCGAATCTCTATGGCTTTGTAGTTATCGGTACGTTAGAATTCCGTTATCCAGGCTCAACAGCCCTTATCAATAATACTCCTGATGGAGTGACTCGTCTGACCCAGGTGGGCGGCGAAGCCTTTGACCTGGTGTCCATGAATCTCAATTCTTTGAATGGAAATTATAATGTTACTGTTGGTTTTACGGGGACAAAGGCGGACTTAAGTACAGTGACTCAAAGTTTCACAACGGACGGTCTTTTGAATACATTACAAACCTTCACCTTTAATTCGGGATTCACCAACTTAACTCAGGTTACCTGGTTGCAGGATAATCCCTACCATCAATTCGACAATGTTAACGTTACCCCAGCCGTGGCCGTACCTTGGGAAACGGATTCTCTTCCTGTTGTCGGTAGTACAGTTCTTTTTGGTTTAGGTATCTGGGGGAAACGTAAACTTGCCCAAAAGAAAAACAACAAGGACTAAAACCCTAACTACTGCAAAACTTACACCCAAATAACCCAATAAGCTCCTAATCTGTAAATTTTTCCCGAAGGAGCTTTTTTGTTGTCAGAAATCCTTAAGTTTTAGGCTCATAGAGATGGTTATCCTAATCGGAAACTGTAACATTTTTCTTCAGACTCTAAAATGAACTACACTACTGAATGATCCTTAAAAAAATAAAGTATGCCACTCATCAAAGTTCAAACTTCCGCCGCTATTAATGACCCAGCAACTCAAGTCCAGGGACTTCTGCAAACCCTTTCAAGCAAATTAGCCCAACATTTCGGCAAGCCTGAATCCTATGTGATGACGATTTTTGAGCCTAATGTCAAAATGACTTTTGGCGGAACGGTTAAGCCGAGTTGCTATATCGAAATTAAAAATATTGGAACAATGACTTCTGCTCAGACCAAAGCCATGAGCCAGGATTTTTGTGGTGTCATTGAAGCTGTTTTAGGGGTTCCGAAAAATCGTATCTACATAGAATTTAATAATGCAACGGGTTCCATGTGGGGTTGGGATGGCGGTACATTTTAAAAAATTCATACAAAAGAATTTTAGCCCTATTTTGTTAAATTCTCTCACAGAATCTTGAAGTTGTTAAAGTTATTCTAAATAGGATCGCCTTAGAATAAAAGTTAAAACCGCGATCGCCTCTAAGTCAATGATTTTGATTAGCGACAAACTGATTAACTGAAGCAACGTCAATATCTAATTCTTTAGCAATTTCGGCACTGGTGTAGTTTGATTAAAGGCGAAAAAAGTTATGGTGTAAGGCTTAGAGGAAATGGGGAAATAATTAAAACCTAGCCATATCCTGATTTTTATTATAGT
>JBEIFD010000723.1:0-2132 GCA_040382535.1 Merismopediaceae cyanobacterium | reverse complement strand
CGCTTTGGTGCATGGTAATGGAGTGTGTCGTGGGTGGAGACTTGCGACAATACGCCGTAGCCAAAGGAGGACTGCACGAGGCCGAAGCGTTGCGTTATATCCAACAGATCGGCTCGGCCTTGGATTATGTCCATCAACAAAAATTTTTGCATCGAGATGTCAAACCCGCCAATATCATGCTACGCAAGCAGACGATGGAAGCGATTCTCATTGATTTTGGCTTGGCGAGGGAATTTGTTCAAGATGAGATTCAAACCCATACGAATTCCCGTACCGAATCTTTTGCCCCGATAGAACAATACGAAAAAACCGCTAAACGGGGAGCCTATACCGATGTTTATGCCCTAGCAGCTACATTTTATTATGTTTTAACCCTACAATTGCCCTTTCCCGCTCCTTTTCGTCGTCAAGGGGCTAATTTGATCCCGCCTCAGCAACATAATCCGAATATCAGCGATCGCATCAACTTAGCAATTCTCAAAGGAATGGAACTCAATCCTGAAAACCGTTCTCCCTCTATTTCAGCTTGGCTAGAATTATTGAAGGGGCCTGCGGTTAACCATCAGTTTCGCGCTAAAAATCCTCAAGATTCTGCTTTTAATCCCCCAATTCCTTCTCTTAATCCGATTTCTTCTCGTTATCCTCGAAATACTTCCCCAACTTCCCCTCGCAGTGTTCCCAAAAACGTCGCCCCTCCCATCAATACTTCCGCCCCGACGGTTCACCCGATTCAATCGATTTCTCTGATTTCTATCGCGGGAGTCGATTACGCGCCCCTCCAGGAATTACTCAGTCAGGCTAAATTTAAGGAAGCTGATCAAGAAACGGCTCGAATGTTGCTGAAATTGGCTGGTCGGGAAAAGACGGGTTGGTTAGATAAAATTCATGTGGATAATTTGCCCTGTGAAGATTTACGGACGATTGATCAACTCTGGCAACAGGGCAGTAATGGCCGTTTTGGGTTTAGTGTGCAACGGCGGATTTATAAATCTGTTGGAGGAAGCTCAGACCATAACGTTGATACCTGGAAACTTTACTGCGATCGCATCGGTTGGCGACACAATAATAAAATGTTGTCCTACAAAGACCTAAATTTTTCCCTCTGGGCCACGGAAGGACATTTACCCATGTTGGGATTGCAAATTTGGGGATTTACGGGCTGGTTTGCGGTTTTGCTTTCCCGTTTAGAAATGTGTCAGATTTAAAGCCGAAGAATGGTTGAAATTTAGATAATGATTGATCAGCGATCGCGTTTTATCTTCACAGGAAGGGCGATCACTTTTTTATGATAATATCCTGACAAGATGAATAACCCCACCGACGATTACGATAGCCCTTGGAAAGAAGCCCTAACTCGTTATTTCCCCGAATTTTTGGACTTTTACTTTCTCCTGGCATATCAGGCGATCGACTGGACTCAACCTCATACGTTTCTTGATCAAGAACTCGCTCAAATTGTTCGAGATGGAGAAATCGGTAAGCGAAGGATTGATCGCCTAGTCCAAGTCACCACCCTAACCTCGGAAATAGAATGGGTTTATATTCACATCGAAGTTCAAAGTCAAGTAGATTCAGACTTCACCGAACGATTATTTACCTATAATTATCGCCTTTATGACCGTTATCATCGTCCCGTCGCCACTCTCGCCGTATTAGCCGATGAAAGCTTAAATTGGCGACCAGAGGGCTTTAGTTATAATTTATTTGGCAGTCAGATGAGTTTACAGTTCGCCAGCGTTAAAATCCTCGACTATGCGCCCCAATTGGAAAACCTTCTCAAAAATCCCAATCCTTTTGCCTTAGTGACAGCCGCCCATTTATTGACCCAAAGAACTCGCAAAGATGTAGAAGCTCGTTATAGAGCAAAATGGCAATTGGCTAAGTTATTATACGAAAGAGAGTGGGGTAAACAGCAAATTATCGACTTATTTTCGGTGATTGATTGGTTAATGACCTTACCCCCCGAATTAGAAAAACAACTTTGGACTTCAATTAGTGAATTAGAGAGGAATATTAAAATGCCTTATGTTACATCAGTAGAACGAATTGGGATTGAACAAGGTATTAAACGAGGTATCGAACGAGGCATTGAACAAGGTATCGAACAAGGTATCGAACGGGGTGAAATGATG
>JBEIFD010000722.1:0-2133 GCA_040382535.1 Merismopediaceae cyanobacterium | reverse complement strand
GCAAATTGTTGACGACGTTGGGCGATCCGTGCTTGATCTTCGGCATGAACCGCAATGAGGCGATCGCCTTGGGAAAAAATTTTATCCAAAACCTCTTCTTGATCGAGCAGTAAGGCTCCGTGCATCGATCCCATAAATATTTTAATGCCACAGGTCGGATGAGCCGTCAGTAAATCAGGCAAAATCTCCGCCGTTGCCCCAATAAAAAAACCATAATTGACTAAAGACTTCTGGGCGGCTCGTTCTAATTTGTCATCTAAGGCCGCTTGAGTCGTCGTTAAAGGGCGGGTATTGGGCATTTCTAAAAAACTGGTGACTCCTCCTCTGGCACAGGCTCGACTCGCAGTTGCCAAATCTTCCTTGTGTTCTAAACCAGGCTCACGGAAATGCACCTGGGGATCAATCACGCCTGGTAACAAAGTCAATCCTGTTGCGTCTATAATTTGACTAGCTTGGGCATCCGCTATACTAGGAGAAATTTCTCGAATTGTTCCTCCTGCTATGAGGACATCCCCTGTGAAAAACTCGCCACTGGGTAACAAAATCCGTGCCTGGCGAATCAATAATGATGATGGAGAAACCATAGCCTCATCCTCGATTTAAGAATAACTTCATTATCCTATCGTTCACCCTCGTTAAACTGGAAGAGACACGATTTTTAATCCGATTCTCCTCCCATAACCACCTTTATTTTTGGTAGTAGTCCCACTATGACGCGAAGCTTGGATCAAAAGCCTGTAAAAACGACCCAACCCCAACCCGAAAATCCTTGGGTAGAAGCCGCTAAAACCATTATCACCGCAGGAGTTTTAGCCTTTGGGATTCGGACATTCGTGGCTGAGGCGCGTTATATTCCTTCTTCCTCAATGGAACCGACCCTCCAAATTAACGATCGCCTGATTATCGAAAAAATTAGTTATCATCTCCATGATCCAAAACGGGGCGATGTGGTCGTTTTTAATCCCACTGATGCCCTAAAAGCCAAAAACTTTAAAGATGCTTTTATTAAACGGATTATCGGTTTACCTGGCGATACTATTAAAATTTCTAACGGCATTGTTTACGTTAATGGGGATAAACTTTCGGAAGATTATATTGCCCAAAAACCCGATTACGAATACGGCCCCGCTAAGGTTCCTGAAGGTCAATATTTAGTATTAGGCGATAACCGCAATAATAGTTACGATTCCCATTACTGGGGTTTTGTCCCCAAAGAGAAATTTGTGGGCCGTGCTTTTGTTCGTTTTTGGCCCTTTAATCGGTTGGGAGTGTTAGATCATGAGTCGGGGGAACAACCCACTCCCGTCAAAGACCCTAGCACTAATACAGTTAAATCTCTGAAATAATTGTTCCAAATACAATACTTTTTCCCATAATCTCCAGATTCTAAATTTAAGGAATAAAAAGGCGATCGCGTTCTCTTATTTTCGTTGGCGATCGGCTCTGAGATTTGCTATTGATAAACATAAAACAAAGGCGATCGCCCTTAATTTAACTGAAACTTTTACTATGAAAACCGCGATCGCCGATTAGAGTTTTGGCATAATTCTCAAATATTTAGCCGCCCCGCCCAAAACAAGAAGGATTAAACCCGCCAGGATGCTTCGATTAATAAATTCCTGAAATTCCACTCGCTTACCTAATCCAGAGACTTTCTCATCTACGAGACTGATTTGTCCTGATAGCTTTTCATCTACGAGACTGATTTGTCCTGATAGCCTTTCTTCCATTCGGGCCTGATTGATCTTAAGGTCGCTTAGGTCTTCTCGAATATCCTTAAGGTCTTTTTGGATACTACCTAAAATTTCTTTCAAGTCGGTTTCAACGATAGTCGGTGGCATAGGTTATAATCCCTATAGATTGTGCTTGAATGGATTGGGAGAGGTTAGCCGTTTCTCCTTTTCTGTTTTCTAGGGTAACGGATCGGTGAAGACGATCGCCCTTAAATTTAGCTGAAACTTTTATTGGGAACACAATGATCGCCGATTAGGATTTTGGCATGATTCCCAAATATTTAGCAACCCCGCCTAAAACAATCAGGATTAGACCACCTAGAATACTTCGATTAATAAATTCCTGAAAGTCTAATCGCTTGCCTTGTCCTGTAATCTTTTCGTCAAGGATGTTGATTTT
>JBEIFD010000721.1:0-2134 GCA_040382535.1 Merismopediaceae cyanobacterium | reverse complement strand
TTTAGCAATTAGTATCTTTTTAATTTATGTCGGGCAATTTTGGCAAGTTTTACGAGAAATAAAACTGATTGCCATGATTGGTATTTTTTTACTGATCACGGTTCCCTGGTATGGGTTGGCGGCCCAGGCGAATGGCGCGGAATTTATCGGGACTTTCTTTGGTTTTAGTAATTTTCAACGGTTTACTAGCGTTCTGTACCGTCATGCAGGGCCTTGGTATTTTTATTTGCCCTATTGCTTCATTTTGCTCTTTCCTTGGTCACTTTTTTTACCCTTGGCGATCGCCCGTTTACAGTTTTGGCGAAAAAAAGTTTGGGCATCCACGCCCCGCAACCGTCAATTAGGTTTATTTTGTTTTGTCTGGTTTATGGTAATTTTAGTCTTTTTCTCGGCGGCAGCAACCAAATTACCAGGTTATATTCTGCCCATAGTGCCAGCAGGGGCGATCATGATTACGCTCTTTTGGGGGGAAGAAATGTTAGTTAATCGGGAAAAAGTTTATCAACAATGGCCATTTTTAACGAGTAGTATTATCACAACTGTTCTCTTTTTTGGATTAGCGATCGCGGCTTTTATCAGTCCTAAATTAGCAGGGAGTGATCCCGCTTTTCCCACTTTTGGAGCAACTCTAGAAGCGTCAGGAATTCCCGTTATTTTTGGAGTAATATTAACAGGATTAGGCATTTTTTCAGCAATTTTATTAATCAAAAAAAATTATCGTCATTGGTTTTGGACTTCTAATCTATTATTTTTTGTAAGCTTATTAACCGTCGTGGTTCCGCCCCTCGCGCCGATTATGGATAGTCAGCGTCAGTTACCTTTTCGGGAACTAGCAAAAGTTGTCGGACAAGTGGCTAAACCCCAAGAATTAGTCTTTTTAATGGGCTATCCCCGTTATAGTTTGGTTCATTATAGTCAGCATCGCGTCGAGTTTTTGGATGATGTGAACTTCGCGATCGACTACCTCAAAGATCCCACAAAGACTAATTCACTGCCAACGGTTTTAATTGTTACTGAACCTAAGTTTATGGATCGGTTTGGCTTAAAAGTAGGAGATTATCAACTAATTGATGAAAAAGGAGTTTATAAATTGATTCGGGTTTCTAAAGCTCTTTTATTGGAAAAACAACCTCAAAAATAATTCTCATAAACATTATGAATGATTGACAAAAAAACTATGCTGTGTCTTCTTTTTCTTGTTGATAAATACGGATACGACCTCTTTGAATAATCCAAAGTTTACCCACAATATTTTCTATTTTTAATCCTGCATTAAACCCTGCTCCAGTACTGTCGAAACCTCATAACCTTCTTGTCTTAATCGCCGAATCCCTCGCTCTCCCAAATTTTCATCGAGTTTAAATTTCATGCTGTTTCTCCCAAGGGAATATCAATATAACGTTCCCTGGACATTTCTGCTCCGTAGGCAAGACAGGCATAAATATCTTCTATTTGCAATTGAGGATATTCTTCTAGTAGTTCGGCAATAGTCATTCCGCTTGCTAAAAAATCTAGTATCAAAGAAACCCAAATTCGATGGCCTTTAATACAAGGTTTACCAAAGCAAATATTAGGATTAATCGAAATTCGGGAGAGTAGGTTTTGTTTATTCATCTTATTATTTATGTTTGATTTAATTGTTATGGCAATTTTGTTTTAAATATTAGGCTGTAATTCGGCGATCGCGTGTTTGATCTAAAACTAATTCTATTTGAATTTGGCGATCGGGGTCTTGAGGATTGTCTATCATATTGGAACATTAAGCGATCGCAAAGTCTGTATAGGGTCTAATTTCAGGGGATTTAAAGGCTAAAATAATCTGTTTTTGTGGGATTCCTGCGGAAACTAATTCATCGGCGATGCCATCTTCGGTTCCATCGTGTTGAATCCAAATTTTTTGATCAATAATATCAATATGTAATAGGGTTCCGTAGATACGATAACCATTTTGCCAACCTGTTTCAACCAATAAGTAGCGATCGCATTTTTGGTCTAAAACTAATTCTATTTGAATTTGGCGATCGGTGTCGAGGAATTCAGCATAATCTTGGAATATTTTTTCAATAATTTGCCGATATTGAGCAATTAAGGAAGCCATCGTACAATTACCTCCTGGTTGGGATCAAAACTAAAT
>JBEIFD010000720.1:0-2134 GCA_040382535.1 Merismopediaceae cyanobacterium | reverse complement strand
AGGCTTCTAAGGTTGTTTTGCCTTCTTCCGTCTTCACCTGGGGTAACGTTTCTGCTAACTTATTTTGAATATTGACTCTTAAATATTGAGCATCAGGATCTTCTTGGAGTTGAGTATAGGTGTAGTGATAAAATTCTTGCTGTTTACTTCCCTGGGAACTTAATTCAATTTGATGAATCGTGATATAGCTACTTTGGGCTTGGAGAGCGGCTTGGAGTAGATCAATCTTTCCTTGCAATCGATCATATTCATCCACATTATTACTCAAGCAAAATTGAATTTTTGCAAACAATAAAAATTCCCGTTGACCAAATTTTTCGTTATCTATTTTACGGGCCGCTCTGGCCAATCCATCGACTTCTTTTAAGGCTTTATTATAAAGAAATAAATTACTGTCCGAAATACTTTCTTTTCCCTGACCAATTTTTTCAAGAAATTTTCGGTAGAGGCCTTCTTCCCCTGCCACCAACTCATAAATTTTCAGGTGAATATTGGCCGCTTTGAACCACACTAAACCTACGCCGATCACAAAAACTGCAATGACACCACTATAATCATTCAGATAATTCGTCCAGGAATTTTCCGTATCGCTAACAGTTCCTAAAGTAGCAGATTCTATTTTAGGTATCGTTCCATTCCTCAATGCGCCGTCAAACGTTCCATACTTATCAAAATGTTCTATTAACTTATCTGATTGGAACTTATTAAGCGTGCCGTTGAGTTCCGCGCCAGGGATAACTCCTTCATAGCGTTCCTTCATTTTTTTATTGAGAGGGTCAACGGTTTCTTTAATGATTTGATTGGGGTCAACTCCTTTTTTGAGTTTTTCCCTAATGGGAGCAGTGAAGCTACGAGTATCACTATTTTTACTTGGAGGAGTCGTTGGTTGGTTTTCTGGGGTCGGCATAATTTATGGGAATTCTAGAGCAGAAGAACGATTAATCCTTAGATTCACCTTGGCGGTTATTGGTCTCATACCATCCAAAGTTATCTGACGGATTTCTTTTTTCTATCATAAACTGATTTACCTTACAAAGTTACTTCCGCCCGAAAAGATCTTACTCAAAGGGCGTTGCTGAATCAATCTATGAATTTCAATTTTGCCCATATCTAAACGTGAGTTTCAGTCTAGATTTTAAAAATCCCATACAAGAAAATTCATATCTCAAATCAGCAACGCCATTTTTTCTATGGGCATCAACCCTTGGACAAAATCGAATTTTCTCTAAGCCCTGGCAAGCAGACAATCCCCTCAATACCCCAACAGGTTTAGCCGATATTAATACGGCTCTTGCGGTTTTAGAAGGAGTTGCCGCTTAGATGAAATATCTCTACGGTTCCCTCGATGTTACCTGGGGAGATTTCGTCAAAATGAAGACGGGGAAATACCAATTACCTGCTAATGGTGGGCCAGGTGAGTTGGGCAGTTTTCGGGTTTTGGATGTACAGTCTCTACCCAATGGACAATCCCAAGCGATTTTTGGAGATAGTTTTATTGCCGCGATCGCCTTTTCCGATCCGATTCAAGCGAAGGTTTTGACGGTCTATGGGAATGCCAGTCAACCCAACTCTGCTCATGTCGGCGATCAACTTCCTCTCTATGCTAAAAATCAATTACGCACCCCTTGGCGATCGCGTAAAGAGATCGAGTCCCATTTAGAATTGCGGGAGATATTTTGAGATTCAGAATGATAGTTAGATCACAAACTCCCTAAAAGTCTTTATGATAAGATTATGTTGAATTAAATCCTTGACTTTCTTGATCTTTCTTTTTCCAAAAATAGCAATTAACCGTTCCTTCCCCATGTGTTTATTCAAAGATTTTATTGTTATTCAATTAATTTGCTAGGGAGTTTTTATGAAAATAGCTCTCTCGGAAAGCATTTTAAAAATTCGTTCCTCCCTCAATCTTTCCTGTATTCTTCAAACAACGGTTAATGAGGTTCACTATTTATTCGGAGGACAGCGAGTGATTATTTATCGTATTCACTCTGAGGGCTATCGACAAGGATTAGTGGAATCGGTCAAGCAACCCTATGCTTCCATGCTGAATACAGATATTTCTTTAATTTCATTGGATCTAGCCTCCTATCGACAACACCAAGTAGAGATTATTGATGATATTAATACGGCT
>JBEIFD010000719.1:0-2138 GCA_040382535.1 Merismopediaceae cyanobacterium | reverse complement strand
TGCGAGAATTCTGGTTAAGCTAGAAGGGATGAATCCTGCTTCCTCGGTGAAAGACCGCATTGGGGTGAGTATGATCGCGGCGGCTGAACAGGAAGGGTTAATTTATCCTGGTAAGACGGTTTTGGTAGAGCCGACTTCTGGGAATACGGGAATTGCTTTGGCGATGGTGGCGGCGGCTAAGGGATACACGTTAATTTTAACGATGCCTGATACCATGAGCCAAGAACGTCGGGTGATGCTTCGCGCCTATGGTGCTTCTTTAGAGTTAACGCCAGGGATTAAGGGGATGCGGGGGGCGATCGCGCGGGCTGAAGAAATTGTCGAAGAAATCCCCCATGCCTTTATGTTGCAACAGTTTTACAATAAGGCGAATCCGAAAATTCACCGAGAAACTACGGCGGAAGAAATCTGGGAAGATACTGAAGGACAAGTCGATATTTTAATCGCTGGAGTGGGGACAGGGGGAACGATTACGGGAATTGCTGAAGCCCTTAAACCCCGTAAACCCAGTTTTCAGGCGATCGCGGTAGAACCAAGCAGTAGTCCTGTTTTATCGGGAGGTGTCCCTGGTTCTCATAAAATTCAGGGCATTGGTGCAGGCTTTATCCCGCCTGTGTTGCAACTGGATTTAGTGGATGAAATTATTCAAGTGAGTGACGAAGATTCGATGCGTTATGGTCGGCGTTTAGCGAGGGAAGAGGGCATTTTATCAGGGATTTCCTCTGGGGCGGCCTTAGCTGCTGCCTTACAAGTTGGAAAACGGCCTGAAAATAAGGGAAAATTAATTGTGATGATTCAACCCAGCTTTGGGGAAAGATATTTAAGCACCCCTTTATTTCAAATCCCTAATTTAGATAGTCTCGAAGATTAGTCAAAAACCTAAGAAAGTTCTCCGAAGCGCGATCGCTATTTGGGTAAATATCTGACTAACTTTTGCGGTTTGGTCGATTATTAAAATAGGGTTTCCTGTATCCCCACCTCCACAAATACGCGGCTCAATGGGGATTTGCCCTAATAAATTGGTTGACAATTCTGTTGCTAATTGTTGACCGCCACCACTCCCAAAAATGGGGGTTGGTTCTCCACAATGTCCACAAAGGAGATAACTCATATTTTCGATAATGCCTACAATCGGAATACTACAGCGTCGAAACATATAAATACTGCGCCGCACATCCGCGATCGCCACTTGCTGAGGAGTAGTCACTAACAGAACTCCCGCGATCGGACTTTCTTGAATAATTGTAATTTGAGCATCCCCCGTTCCTGGCGGTAAATCAATCAGCAAATAATCCAGATCACCCCATTCCACTTCCTGAATAAATTGGGTAATGATTTTATGGAGAACGGGGCCGCGCCAAGCCAGGGGATGATCGGGTTCTGCTAATAAACCCACCGAAATCAGTTTAATTCCATGAGCTTCTAGGGGCAAAAATCGCTGACCGTTGGGGGTATCAATAACTTGTACATCCGCCTGTCCTAATCCGAGCATTTGGGGAAGATTGGGGCCATAGACATCGGCATCTAGTAAACCGACTTTTGCGCCCTGTTTGCTTAAGGCGATCGCCAAATTTACCGAAGTAGTAGATTTCCCCACACCGCCCTTGCCACTAGACACTGCTAATGTGGTTTTAACGCCTGGAATGGTGCAAATTTGAACATAGACTTTTCGACACCAAACTAGGTTTTTTAGACTGTCTTGAACGATGTCCTGTAAATATAGTTGATGTTGGCCAATATACAACCGTAAATACACATAATTATCAACAATTTGTAAATTACGAACCATGCCTAAATCCACAATATTATTATTCAGAATAGGCTCGATAATTTGTTTTAGTAGAGAAATTGCTTCTTCTTTTTTAATATCTGTTGCAGGCTCATTCAGTTGAGTTAAATTAGGATCTGTTAAGGTGAAATTTGACATTAGGCGTGTTCCTGAAGAGTAGATTGAATCGTTTGAATGGCTCGTTGGGCATAGATTACTACATCTCGATCAGGATCATCTAAGGTTTGCTCTAAAGCGGGTAAGGCTTGAGAATTTTTTAATAATCCCAAGGCGATCGCGGCATCTTTTCTAACATCAGAAAATTCATCCGTTAAGGCTTTAATTAAAGGAGCAAGAAGACCATGATCAG
>JBEIFD010000718.1:0-2138 GCA_040382535.1 Merismopediaceae cyanobacterium | reverse complement strand
GAATTGTCGATAACAAATCAAAATACTTTACCTGCATAAAGAAATATGATAAATTAGATTATTATTTTCTCACTAAGATTGTCAAAAATATTTTTTGATTCTGACTTAAATTTAATTTACAAAATTTGATCAAGCTTTTATTTGAGAAAAATTAACGACTCATACACTATTCAGGATGGATGACCATGAAAATTTGGGTAAATGAACAAATTGATCCAGGCGGAATTGTTTATTCCTGTATCGCCTGTCTCGATGAACAATCGGCCCAGGATTGCCACGAAACTTGGCTAAAAAATTTGACAGAAGAACAAAAAATAGAGGGATGGTCAGCCCAACTGAGAACGGTTGAATCCTGGGATCAAGTTCCTGTTAATGCCCTTAAATTGAGCTTTTAATCGGGTTGATAGAGAATTAAACGATTATGGGCGGGATCATAGGCATAAATTTCTCGACCGTGCGAAGAGGTCTGGATTTCTGTTGTTGGGGAATACCCTAAATTTTGTAAAAACGCGATCGCGGAATCGAGATCTTTGACCGCGAGACAGAGACTAAAAGCACTCTCCCCAGCATTGGAAAATTCTGCTTTGTGGTCAGATTTAGGGTAAAAAATAGCTAGACGGAAACCCTGAATCCGAAACTCCGCATATTTCGTTGGATTATAGGGATTGGGGTCTTGACCTAAAAATTGTCGATAAAAATCAACTACTTCGGTAAAATTTTCAGTCCCAATCGTCAGAAAAGCTTCTTGAATATTGTCCAATGATTCCATGCCGTCCTAGCTCAACGTTAGAATTTCAACACCATCTTCTGTAATGGCGATCGTATGTTCAAACTGGGCGGAGAGTTTGCGGTCTTTGGTGATTGCTGTCCAACCGTCTTTTAATAAAATATGTTCGTAGGTTCCCTCGTTAATCATGGGTTCAATAGTAAAAACCATGCCAGGACGGATTTTTTTTCCTTTTCCGCGAACACCAAAATGGGGAACCTGGGGGGGAGTATGGAAAATATTGCTAATGCCATGACCGACAAAATCCCTAACGACAGAAAACCCGTGAGATTCGGCATATTCTTGGATAGCGGCCCCAATATCCCCAATTTTTCCGTTAACTGTTACGGCGGCAATGCCCCTATGCAAACATTCTTCGGTGACTTCTACTAATTTTTGAGCGACGGGAGAAGGCGTTCCCACAAAAAACGTCCTGGAAGTATCGCCGTGATAACCATCGACAATGGGGGTCACATCAATATTAATAATGTCGCCATCTTTGAGAATTTGTTTAGGATTGGGGATTCCATGACAAATGACTTCATTAACGCTGGTACAAATCGATTTGGGGAAACCGTTATAACCCAAGGGTGCGCTTTTGGCTCCATGCGATCGCGTCCAACGTTCTGCTGCGTCATTGAGGGCTTGGGTGGTAATTCCTGGTTGTACCATCGGTGCGAGGTAATCTAATAATTGAGAGGCTAACTGTCCTGCGCGTCGCATTTTTTCTACTTCACGTCTGGATAAAAGGGTAATGGTTTCTCCCATGAGTTTTTTTCTATCGTCTAAAAAAGAGTGAGTGGTGGTTCATTTCTTATTTTGGCATTTTCTCCGCCCTAAAGCGTAGGGATTTCTGGCGTTTTTTGTCTTTTTACCTGAATCAAAATTCCGCTTCGTTCAGCCTTTAGCGAACAGGTGTAAGGTTTTCGTGCAAATAGTTTTCTAAAAAGGCTTGGGGAGAAATACCCTGTTTTTGAGCTTCGGCTTCTAATTGATGGATCATCCAGAGGGGTAATTTGATTTCTATTACTTGCTTTTTTTGATTGGGTCATCTGGCAGTCGAGAAATCCATCAATTCGGTGAGATCTTCACCTCCTTCAAATTTTTCATTAAATTCTTCGGCTTTCATGCCAATTAACCTCGTTTGTGCGGGAACGGCTGACGGAAATGATTGTTTTAGCTCGTTGAGGGCGGCGAGTGTTTACGATAAAAAATGATTTTTGAAATTAATATTTGTAATCGTTCAGAGGGACAAAATCTGATAATCTAAAAGTCATGGAAGAAAAACACCTACTAGAGACAGGCGAAATTGACGAAAATGATTGGGATAAAACTCCAGTCAGCGTCAAAAACTTGGTGTTGAAATTAGTTG
>JBEIFD010000717.1:0-2138 GCA_040382535.1 Merismopediaceae cyanobacterium | reverse complement strand
ACGGGCAAACCCAAGGGAGTTGTTACCACCCATCACAATATTCAGGCGCAAGTCACCAGTTTAATGACGGCCTGGCAATGGACAAGCCGCGATCGTATTCTGCACGTTTTACCCCTACACCACATTCACGGCATTATTAATGTGCTTACCTGCGCTTTATGGGCCGGAGCCGAATGTCATTTCCTCGATAAATTTGCCGCCGACGTGGTTTGGAATCGTCTCAGTCAAGGGGATTTAACCCTTTTTATGGCAGTTCCAACCATCTATGCTAAATTAATTGCCGCTTGGGAGGCCAGTGACCGCGATCGCCAACAACAATATTCCCAAGGCTGTGCTAACCTGCGTTTAATGGTATCGGGTTCAGCCGCCTTACCGGTCAAAGTATTAGAAAAATGGCAAGAAATCAGTGGTCATTTCCTTTTAGAACGCTATGGCATGACGGAAATCGGCATGGCCCTCTCTAATCCCCTCCACGGCCAGCGACAAGCGGGTTGTGTGGGCAGACCTTTACCGGCTGTTGAAGTGCGTTTAGTGGATGAACAGGGTCTAGAAGTCAGTGCCGAGAACCCTGGCGAAATTCAAGTTAAAGGCCCTAATGTCTTTTTGGAATATTGGCGAAATCCTACCGCCACTGCTCAAGCTTTTCAGGATGGTTGGTTTCGCACTGGAGATATGGCCATTGTCAGCCAAGGGAACTATAGGATTTTAGGCCGCCTCAGTGTGGATATTATCAAAACCGGCGGCTATAAGGTATCAGCGTTGGAAATTGAAGAAGTTCTGCGTACCCATCCCGCTATTCAAGACTGTGCCGTTGTAGGTGTAATGGATGCCGAATGGGGGGAACGGGTCTGTGCGGCTCTGGTACTACAACCAGAATGTCATTTAAACCTAGAGGCTTTTCGTCGTTGGGCCAAAGAACAATTAGCGATCTATAAGGTGCCAACTCGTATTCTGACCCTAGAATCCTTGCCCCGTAATGCTATGGGTAAGGTGACAAAGCCCGCCGTAGTTAAATATTTCTACCTGTAAATAATTCGTTGATAGCTTATCCTTGGTCACGGCACGGTAAGACTTCCGCCATTGGATCAGAAGATATCATCAACGAAAAAATTACAGCAAGATTAGAGTTAAGGTTTGGCAACGAAAATCCCAGACATTGAAAAATTCAATCTAGAATTAAGAAGTCACAATCATCGTCTTTGAGTTGGTGTTCCTTTCTTATTTCGCACTAGAAATCGTTCTTGTTTTGGGGATTGCGTTAATTTCTGCCCTCGTTTCGTGGTTTCTTGTTCGTAGAGCTAAACGAAGATTCAATGAACGTATGAGACGGATTCGAGTATTAAATTACTATCGAACTCGAACGCTCTTTTCCTCGTTGCCAGAGACCTCTCAAATTGAACATTATGAGGATTTTATCGGTGATTCTAGTTGCCGCTATAATGCTCATTCCTATCACCTTCGCTGTGCTGTGAATCCGATGGGCCCTTGTGAAGGATGTTCTTTCTATCAACCAGAATTCTCACCGTAATCCCCCGAACAACTATTGAGTCAAAATTTACTACATGATGGCTCAATTAAAGAGGAGATGTCTGACAAGTTTTTGGGTATGATGGTTTCATGACACTGTAATGTTACTACCAACTCAAAGCCAAAATGTTTGGAAAATCCCCCAAAGACTCTCAAGATAGCGAAGGTAACGACCTTGAAGCAATTCTATTTTCTAAGGAAATGGAATTAGAGAATACGGATGCTGAAATGATGAATGATGACACTGAGTTTAATTTAAATAAAACTATGAGTAACTCCCCTGAAATTGTCAATGTAGTTGAGAGAATTAGTGGCATTCTTTCACCTTATTTTATTGTCCTAGTGGGTCTATTTCTTTATGACAGCAATGTTCTGATTGGAACTGTATTAATTGCGGTAGGGATTTTTTCTCTGCTTAAGTTTTCTTGGCAAGATCTCCAAGGTGTTATTGAGAAGATCAAAAGCTTTTTTCAATCAGATTCTTAATTGGGGCTTGCTGAAAAAGTCAAAAAACGAAAGAAATGTGGGTTAGGGAAGTATGGACTGAAAAAGCATAGATAACTTATCCTTATGGAAACAAATCAAAATACAGATTTTGTTTAATCTATTGT
>JBEIFD010000716.1:0-2140 GCA_040382535.1 Merismopediaceae cyanobacterium | reverse complement strand
TACCTGAGCTAAATGGGTTTGAGCCACTTTAACCTGTTTTTGAGCCAATATTAAAGCACTTTTAAGACGGTCATAATTATCTAAAATGGCAATCATTTGACCCTGTTCTACTGTTTCTCCTAATTTCACCAATAGTTTTTCAACCCTTGCCCCTTCGATCGCGGCGGGCGCGGAAAGATAGATCACCTCCCCCTGGGGTTCCAATCTACCTAGGGCGGCCACATTTTCCTCGACGGGTGCTGTCCTGGGACGAGGTTGAACGGTCGTCGGCAGGGAGGCAGAAGAGCGAAAATAGTTGATACCAATCCCTACACCAGAGGCAATCAATATGCCCAATAGGATACCCAATAGCGTTTTTACCACGGTCATTTTTGGCTCTGTGGAATTACGGTTGTCAGCCATTATTAATCATTTTTAATTTGAATCTAAAAATCTTCTTTACAAATATACATATAATTTAATGCTTTTTAAGCCTTGCAAACTTGACAAATCTATTTTATCCGACTAGGATTCGATACAAGTCATATATTAAAAAGAATTTTACAATTTAAGTTCGTTAAATGTATGGCATCGAACATATAAAATCCATGTCTGGGTTTTGATTTGTTTGATTTGTTTGATTTGTTTTAGTTTTACATCTCTATTTTATACATTTTTTTCATCAAAATATTTTAAGTTTATGTCATCCCAGCTTATTGAGCCTCTTAGTCCACCGTTGGCCACTAAGTCTTCTTTTCCCCTACCGATTTCCTGGAGAGCGGTGAAACGTCGGTTTTTGGGCATTTCTCCAGAAGAAGTTACCGCGATTCGGCGTGGTTTTCAGATTACTGATCTGCACAAACAAGCGCGAGTTGAACAGATTGGTACGACTTTTTTAACGGGTTATCACGGGGCGATCGCGGCTGAATCCTTAGAAAAACTGGTAGTTGAATTGAACGCTATTGATGCTGAATATCGAGGTTTTGCCTACGAAGGAGCGGCAATGGGTTTGACCCTCTCCGATTTTTTTACGCCTTGGCAGGGAAAACGATTTCAGCAATTTTTAATAGGAGCGGGGGATGCCTATGTATATCTTGCCTATGTGGGCATGGGTTGGGCTTTGTCGCGTTTGCCTGGAGGAATTTCTCGTTATTTACAAACTTTAAATCATGCGGATAATTCTCAGTCTTCACTTTTGGGCTGGTTAGCGATCGATGGATACGGTTTCCATCAGGGGTATTTTTATTGGCCAGAGCAGGTAGAAAAACAGATCATTCCTAAAAATTTGTCGGGTTATGCGTTGCAGGCATTTGACCAGGGTTTAGGGCGCAGTCTTTGTTTTGTTTTGGGTCTGGACGTTCAACGGATTGCGGCTACGATCCAGCTTTTTTCTGAAACAAGAAGGGCGGATTTATGGAGTGGAGTCGGTTTAGCTTCTGCCTATGCAGGAGGATTAAGTCAATCGGAAATGATGGAGTTGGGGGAATTATCTCAAACTTATTTACCCGATTTGGCCCAAGGCATTGCTTTTGCGGCGAAGGCTCGTTTACGGGCGGGTTATGTGCCTGAGCATACAGAACAAATATGTCAATTGGTTTGGCAACAGTCCTCGGTTGTGGTTGCGGCGATTACGGATGAGACATTGGTAAATTTACCCGTTGATGAGATTACACCCGCCTACGAGTTTTGGCGATCGCGTATCAAAAATAAGTTCAAAGTTTAATCCTCCCTGGGCTACTAATGTGTAGTTTCCCTTTGAAATGTATATCCCCCCTAGCCCCCCTTTGAAAGGGGAGAACGGATGAATTGAGAGACTTTGAGGTTCATAATGGAAAAACTGATTGCTTTTGGTAAAAGCCAGGCTAAACGGATTTTGGCGGTGACGGTCATTCTGACTTTATTGGCATTGGCTCAATTGCCAGCCTTGTCTCAGAACGAAAAAACGGCGATCGCCTCTCGTTTTGCTTTTACCCGTTTGCCCTTACCGGAAGTTAGGGGAATTCCCCAGAAACAGGAACGGGAAGTTAATCCCAGTTTGGCTCGTCATTCAGCCTGGATTTCGGCAGTCGGAGCCTCAGTCGCTCTCAATGATTTGGATGGAGATGGTTTAGCCAATGATTTGTGTTATGTAGAATCTCGCACCGATCAGGTGATTGTGGCT
>JBEIFD010000715.1:0-2143 GCA_040382535.1 Merismopediaceae cyanobacterium | reverse complement strand
GGAAAGTTTTTTTGAGTCTCCTCTTTTCCCTTGCTGGGTAAGGGGTTGGACTGTTTGGGGTTATCTCACTTTTAGGATGGAAATAGAATGGAAACAAAAAAAAGGGCGATCGCTATGCGCCCCTACTATGGATTTTTGAAGATGGATTTTTGGTTTATTGGTCTAATAGTATAGTTTTGAGGAGAGAAACTGAGAGATTGCATTGGATTCAGTTATTTATTTCTTCTTCCTGAAACCTAACTTGAGCTTAATATTGCACCGTTGTCAATTTTACGAATGGCTACTACAGAGGGTTTGGGCGGATCATTAGGTTTAAGACTGGGCCAATTTGAACCTATAGGCACTTGACGAGTTTGCATGAACGGTTCACCATTAGTGGTTTGCATCGCAAATTCTCGTGTTTCACTCTTCATCTCTTGGCGCGTACCGTTAATTTCTCCTGGGTGTTGTACCGACAGAAATAACGTCTGTTGATCCTGGGAAAAAAATGGCCCCGTTGTTTCGCATTCCATCGGGCCAAATCCAAACAGAAAAGCCTTCCCCTGATCCACACCCGAAGTCGGGAGAAACCAAATTGAACTATTGCCAAATAAGCCGCGCAAATTCGATTGACTAACGGGCTTATTCGACTCATCTTTACGACTGGGAACCGCTTGATTATATTTATCACTGGAAATATCTGTCACCATCCAAACATTGCCCCCTCGGTCGATCGCCAAGTTATCAGGATTAGAAAAGCCGAAACCGCCATCGGCAGGCTCTCCACCCGTCGCCATCATCACCCACTTGAAATCCATCGCGTCAGGTTTATTACCGTCTTCATTTAATCGCATAATCCAGCCATATTCTAGAGCTTTACCGTCAGAACCTTTAAATATTCTTAGATCGGGACTACCATCACTAGAACTAACCGAACCTGATGTAAAGGTAATAAATAAAGAACCATCGGTTGCAACTTTTGTATCTTCGGGACGGGCGGTACAGGTGGCTCCGACGGCATTTCCCGCATAGTGGGCATCAATCAGAATGGCTCCTTGTTTTTCAGCATCACTGCCAAGATAAAGATCCCCCAGGATTTTAAATTTAGACTTAAATTCAGCAATTTCTTCCGCTTTTGTTGCCTTAAAAATACCACCTTCGGGACGTTGCGGTAGGGGCAACATTTTTCCTGCTAATACTTCAATAGAATGGGGATTAATCGGTGTAGAAACTTTTAAAGGAATCCAATTGCCTGTCCCATCTTCATTAAATTTTGCGGCATAAAGCATCCCTGATTTTAATAGTTTAGAATTGCTTTTATCTTGGGGATCTTTAATCATTCCTTTACTCACAAATTTATAAAGATGCCCACCTCGGCGATCGCAGCCTGAATAAAATACGAGGTTTTTACCTGCTTCTGCTCGAATTCCCACCGCTTCATGGCGATAACGTCCTAACCACGTGTGTTTAGTGCCATAATCGTCGGTATTTGCTGGATCTATTTCTACCATCCAGCCATATTTGTTGCCCGCTAAACCGAAAACATTACCCAAACCATTTAACTCGCCTTCACTCTGGCTAAATTTCTTTTGACTAGGATCAAGGGACGTTCCATCAGCCATGACGGGTTCTGGGACAAAATTTTGAAAATTTTCTTCCGCGCTAAAGACCGTTCCCCAAGGCGTTGTTCCCCCCGCACAGTTGTTGAAAGTGCCAATAACGCGATCGCCCAAGGAATCGGTATAGCCCAAACCCTGCTTTTTCTGGAAAATCGCCACAGCAGGGCCCGTTGTCTTCAAATAACGACCGTCTTCTAAACCAGAAATTCCTGTTACACGGCGATCGGCTTGAGAATTAGTCCGCTCCCATTTTCCGTCTGTATTGCGACGAATCGAAATCACCCCAATACCCAGATCAATCAAGGCTTCTTTCGTAATCAACTCAATTTTTGCTTTCAGCGGATCATTGGCAGGCAAGGCCCAGGCATCAATATCTTTTTTGTCTAAGGCTTTGATGGCAGATATCACTTCAGCAATAGGTAAAGATTTTCCCCACACTTTGGTATAAGCTTGTTCCCAATGAATACTACTAATATATTCAAAATTAACGGTTAAATAGCCTTCGTTTTTAGCGGTTTCAACCAAAGATAAATAATCATTATTAT
>JBEIFD010000714.1:0-2146 GCA_040382535.1 Merismopediaceae cyanobacterium | reverse complement strand
ACCAAATAAAAAAGTTGATTTTTAATTAATGGATTGAGATGCGAGGTGGGCGATCGCACCGATGAATTTAAGATTTCCCAAAAAAAATTGACCAAAACTCTAAAACTTGTCTTGCCAGAGTTTCACCATGATGCCACAATTAGGCAACAGATTGGCTACCAGCATTAGATTAGGAGCGGAAAAAGATTGGCTACTCGTGTCATTATTGTTCGTCATGGACAAAGCAGTTACAACGCCCAGAAACGCATTCAAGGCAGAAGTGATGAATCCGTACTCACTGAAAAAGGCCAGTTAGATGCCAAAACAGTGGGAAAAACTCTCAGTAGTCTGGGGATTGATGAAATTTTTTGTAGTCCCCTGCAACGGGCAAAATCGACGGCGCAAATTATTCAATCGTGTTTTGCTTCTCCGCCCAGTCTGACGGCGACTCCCGATCTCCTTGAAATTGATTTAGCTCTTTGGGAAAATTGGTACAAAAAAGATGTTATTGAAAAATTCCCTGACGATTACCAATGCTGGAAAGAAAGTCCCCAAAAATTTAAGATGACAGTGAAAACCCCAGAAGGAGAAAAAGAGACTTTTCCAGTAGTAGATCTTTATCAACAAGCCCAAAATTTTTGGCAAAAACTCCTATCTGAACACCAAAATAAAACTCTGTTAATTGTTGCTCACAATGGTATTAATCGTTGTTTAATTATGAGTGCGATCGGGGTTCCTGTGGATAACTATCACCGTGTTCAGCAGTCTAATTGTAATATTAATGTTTTGAATTTTACAGGAAATTGGGGCGATCCAGTTCAATTGGAATCTCTTAATCAAACCTCCCATTTGGGTATGGCAATTCCTTCTCTTCGTAAAGCCGAAACTCCTTTACGTTTATTGTTAATTCGTCATGGTGAAACGGAATGGAATCGGGAATCACGCTTCCAAGGTATTCGAGATATTCCCTTGAATGATAATGGTCGTGGTCAGGCGAAAAAGGCGGCGGATTTTCTTAAAGATATTCCCATTGATTTGGCTATCAGTAGCCCCATGTTGCGTCCCAAGGAAACAGCAGAAATTATTCTCCAATATCATCCCGATGTGGCTCTAGATTTACAACCTGATTTGATGGAAATTGGTCATGGCCTATGGGAAGGAAAGTTGGAATCAGAAATTGAAGCAGATTTTCCAGGACTACTTAATGAATGGAAAACCTCTCCCGAAACCGTACAAATGCCCGAAGGGGAAAATTTGCAACAGGTCTGGGATAGGGCGATCGCCTGTTGGGATGAGCGAGTGGCTTATTACAGTGCGTTACCCGAAAAATCCTTGGGAATTGTGGTTGCCCATGATGCCATTAATAAGGTGATTGTTTGTCATTTGTTAGGTCTCAGTCCTGCTAATTTTTGGAATATTAAGCAGGGAAATGGGGGCGTGACGGTGATCGATTATCCCGACGGCCCCGATGGTGCGCCTGTTTTACAAGCGATTAACATTACAACCCATTTGGGCGATATTTTAGACAAAACTGCCGCAGGAGCTTTATAGGTAGAAAATCTGAGAGTTTAGATGCTAATCCCTTAAAAAAATATTGTCACCAAACTGAAAAGTGTTGCATGAGCTTAATTCCCTTCCCCTAAAAAGTAAAGGTCGTTCGTAAGGTCACAATAACCGCATCAGGGTTGTCATTATTTTGGTTTGGTGCTGTTAACCAAATGAGACCAGGGGTGAGAGAAATCTGCTCATTCAACTGATAAAGGTAGAAGGCTTCAATATGTAAGGGAACATCCACCTTAAAAAGCGGAGGATTGGCTCCCATGCGAGTTAAATAGGTTTCTGCTCCCACAACTCACCCCAACAAGTTGCCTTCTTTTCCTAAGTCGGGAAATCCAAACGTCAACGCATAGGTGAGAATCTTACCATCGCCTTGATTAATTAAGCGGGGATAATAAGGCCCAAACCAACCAGTCACCACAAAAGATGAACTAGGTTTCCAAGAAAACTGACCAGAATAGCCGTTGGTAACGACTGCCTCTTGATTAAGGCCAAATGCTTCAGCCCCCCAACAAGTCTTGTCCCGCTAAGGTATTAGACCTGTCCGAAATATAATCTCAAGCCTAAAATGCTTACACCATAAGTAACTCAAGGAATACAATTCGTTTTT
>JBEIFD010000713.1:0-2153 GCA_040382535.1 Merismopediaceae cyanobacterium | reverse complement strand
TTTAGCCATTAGCACGATCGCCCAGGCAGGAGACAATATTGTTTCGACTAGCTATCTCTACGGCGGAACCTATAACCAGTTCAAGGTAACTTTGCCCCGTTTGGGAATTCAGGTCAAGTTTGTAGAGGGTGATAATGTCGAGAACTTTCGTCAGGCGATCGATGAGCGGACTAAGGCAATCTATGTCGAAAGCATTGGCAATCCCCAGTTTAATATTCCTGATTTTGTGGCTTTAGCTCAGGTTGCCCACGAAAACGGTATTCCCCTAATTGTCGATAATACCTTTGGCTGTGCGGGTTATCTGATTCGACCCATTGACTACGGAGCCGATATTGTCGTGCAGTCTGCAACTAAATGGATCGGGGGTCACGGAACTTCCATTGGTGGCGTAATCGTAGATTCGGGCAAATTTAACTGGGGTAGTGGCAAATTTCCCCTGTTTACGGAACCTGCACCTGGCTATCAAGGCTTAAATTTTCAAGAAGCCTTTGGCCCCGAAAGTCCTTTTGGGAATATTGCTTTTATTATTCGCGCCAGAGTAGAAGGGCTACGAGATTTAGGAGCGGCCTTGAGTCCCTTTAATGCGTTTTTGTTGTTGCAAGGTTTGGAAACGCTTTCGTTACGGGTCGATCGCCATGTGGAAAATGCTTTAGCTTTAGCCCATTGGTTAGAAAGTCATTCTCAAGTCACCTGGGTAAGTTATCCAGGCTTAGAAAGTCACTGTTACTATGAACGGGCGAAAAAGTACCTTAAACGTGGGTTTGGTGGGGTTTTAACCTTTGGTATTCAGGGAGGCTTAACGGCAGGGCGTAAATTTATTGATAGCGTCAAATTGGCGAGTCATCTGGCCAATGTGGGAGATGCGAAAACCCTGGTGATTCATCCTGCATCTACGACCCATCAACAATTAAGTGAAACCGAACAGCGATCGGCGGGAGTAACGCCTGAATTGGTTCGCGTTTCGGTAGGCTTAGAGCATATTGAGGATATTAAGGCAGATTTTGAACAGGCTTTTCAACAAACGGTAGTGTGATGGATTATCTACGTTTTATTTCGCCTCTAACTCAGTTTTATCAACTTCCTGAACCCTTTATTCTAGAATCGAGAACAATTTTAGACAATGTACAAATCGCCTATCGTACTTGGGGTAAACTCAATGCGGAAGGGGATAACGGAGTTTTGGTTTGCCATGCCTTTACGGGGTCGGCGGATCTAGATGATTGGTGGAGTCCACTGTTGGGAACGGGACGTACTTTTGATCCTGAGCAGGATTTTATTGTTTGTAGCAATATTTTGGGCAGTTGCTATGGTACGACAGGGCCAACTTCTCCCAATCCACACACAGGTCAACCCTATGGCTCGAATTTTCCTGATATTACGATTCGGGATATGGTTAATCTGCAAGCTCAATTAGTGAAAGCTCTCGGTATTCACTCCTTGCGGTTAGTCATTGGGGGTTCCTTGGGAGGAATGCAGGTATTGGAGTGGCCCTTACTTTATCCTGAACAGGTGCGGGCGATCGCGGTAATTGCGGCATCAGGCAGATATTCGGCTTGGTGTATTGGTTTAAGTGAAGCTCAACGTCAAGCGGTCTATGCTGATCCCTTTTGGCAAAATGGTTATTATTCCCCAGAGAACCCACCGAATCGGGGTTTACGGGTTGCTCGTATGATTGCCATGACTACCTATCGTTCCTGGCCGAGTTTCAGAGAAAAATTTGGCCGTCAAACCCAGGCAGAGAAGGAGTTTACTATCGCCAGTTATTTAAACTATCAAGGCGATAAATTAATTGAACGTTTTGATGCGAATACCTATATCACCTTAACCCATGCAATGGATCGTCATGATGTGACCCGTCCTAATCTGAGTTATGAAGCGGTTTTACAAAGTATTTCCCAACCGACCTTAATTATTGCGATCGACTCAGATATTTTGTATCCTGTAGTGGAGCAACAAGAGTTAGCGGTTTTGATTCCTAATGCAGAATTAGTCTTTTTAGAATCCCATCATGGTCACGATGCTTTTTTAATGGATATGGACGCTTTGAATCATTTATTGTTAACTTTTCAATCTCGAATTAATTAACTTAGGTAGGAAAAAATTGTGATGATTAATGACCTTGATTTTGAAGAAGCTAAGAAAACTTTTAAGGA